>SFMO01000121.1 GCA_004554385.1 Ruminococcus flavefaciens | reverse complement strand
GCGTTAAAAAAAGGTCTTACAACAAGTTATGAACTGAATAATATCCTGCAAGATAATACTCCGGTTACAGGGCTGAAATACAGCACTGAGGCGAAAATGCATTCTTATGGAAACACGATCCATGACCTCAATCAAAAGCTGAATGACAGTATTACAGCAACTGTGAACGGAAATGATATATCGGTCAATTCACCGTTGGGAGTTTATACAGCTCAGATGGGTTCAACAGGCTATGAAAAGAACGGTGGGTCAATATCTACCTCCTATGAAATGACCTCTGATCTGCTTTTGAAGATCGTTGCATCTGAATTAGCCGACTCGTTTTACGGTCAGGAAAATGTAACATATTCTTTTACGGACAAGAATATTTCCTTGCTCCAGCCCGGAAACTCAGCCAATGTTTTAAAATTGAATCCCGATGATTATTATTTCAGCGAATTAGAGTTCACGTTTTCGGCAGACAAGGTCGGCTTTGATCCTGATACATTGGAGTTCAGCGGTGAGCCGATCACAAATCGTTCCGATTACGAACCCGGAGGAACGGTCGATCTGTATGTGTACATTAACGGCAGCACAGATGTTGTATTAGCTGCAAAGTATCACCCCGACACAAATTCTTTCAGTGAGGTAGATACAAGTATCGTTTCCTCTGCATCCTCTTCAAATTTCAGGTTTGCGGACGGAGCAAAGGTCACAGGCTATCAGCTTACTGCAAGCAATAAGTATTTTTGTATACAGCTGAACACTAAGCCGAGTGTTGCGATAAACCCGACAGAACGTGTCAAAAACTTTTTGAACGGGTATGGCAAAGAAGGCGATCTGAAACAGGTAAACGTGCAGAATACAGGTGTCTATGACGTAAAAGCACATGATGAAACACCATTGTTCCACAAGGATGTTTCAGGTACAGACCTTGTATCTCAGGACAAAAGAACTTCATCTATCACCAAGACAGCAAGAAATGAGAATGATGCACCTATCACAGGCAAGGACGGCGAGTCGTATAAGACGATAAATGACACTCTGAACCGCCAGTATATCGTAACATGGGAAACTAAAGTACAGGAGCTTTATTCCGGTGCGATCGATGGTGTTACGGTAAACAATGTACCTGTTGAGCAGCAGTCAGGTGTGTTCTATGACCTTCTGCCGCTTTACAGCGATGTGATCGAAGGAAGTGTGAATGTATATATCGACGATGAACCGACGCCTCTGCCGTCATCATCTTTCAGGGTACTGCCGAGAGAAGATGACCATGCAGGCTCTGGACAGAAGCTGATGACAGTCGAAATATATGCTCCCTGTCAGAAAAACTATCGGCTGACCTATGCAACAGTTCATTCTCATGCAGATATTCAGGACTACGGACCGATAGCCAACAATACGATCGCTTATCAGACAGGTAATGAGAATATTGGCGGCGGTTATCCTGATAACGGCGGTAATCATGCTGTTTCAAAATCTGCCTATATGATAGGTCTTGACCCAGATAATGGAAATGCCAAAAGATTTATCTATGCGGAAGCAACGGAGAATATCGTTGCGCTGATACAGACTTCATCGGGTATCTTCAAATACGTTTCATCAAAGTCCGACCCCTCCCAGAGGCAAAGCGCTGTTGTTCATCCGGGCGAAGATTACACCTATCACTTCCGCATGAAAAACTCTTCAACCACGAAGGCTCGTGATATTGCAATACTTGACTCGGTAGAGAATTACAGAACAGTTAACGGAAAACAGTACAACTATGGTATCAATAAAGACAGAGACTGGAGCGGTACTGTAAAGAGCTTTAACCTGTCAGCCATCGAGAACCGTATGGGCAATCTTGCCGGTGATCTCCAGCTTTTTGTATACACAGGAAAAGATGTGATCGATTTCGAGCCTAAAACAGAGTTCTCGCATGAGACAGCCCGTCTGGGAAAGCTCCTGTCGATCATCGGGGAGCTGCATTCGGGCGATGAGGGCTATGTGGATACGACCGGCTGGCAAAAGATAGATGACTGGAAAAACCCCGGCGATCTTAGCAAAGTAACAGCATTCATCGTTTACACAGGCAAGAATTTCACACTGCCGAAGGGTGCGAGCATGAGCTTCACGGTGACGATGACGGCTCCGGAGCAGCTCAACGACAACAGACCTGTCGATGCGGCAAACGGTCAGTTCCTCACACCGCTGAAAACCTATAATAACGTGTATCGTTCATTTACGAATATGCCCATAGACCCGACTAATGTGAATAATACGCTGGATCAGTATTATTACACCCACTTTGACTACACTGAGGTGTCCTATATGGTCACAGGCAATCTTGAATTTTCCAAGACCGACAGTAAGACAGGCAGTAAGATAGAGGGTGTAAAATTCAGTCTGACAGGAATTTCCGATTACGGAAACACCTATGACGAAACACTGACCTCGGACAAGAAAGGTAAGGTGCTGTTTGAAAATCTTGAAAAAGGAACATACACCTTGACAGAAACTTTCTCGGACGATGACCATATTCTTGACAGGGAGCAGAAAAAAGTAACTGTTGAGCCTGACGGAAAGGTCACTATCGTTAAGATAGACGGCACTGAGCTTGAAAAGGAAAACGGTATCTACACGATCAAGAATGAACCCAGACCGCATACCGATATTGTATTCTCCAAAGTCGATTCTGTCACAGGCAGTAACATAAGCGGTGCAAAGTTTACGCTAAAAGGCACATCAGATCTGAACACTTCTGTTGATATGACAGCATACAGCGCAGGCGGCACAGTGACTTTCAGCTCTGTTGAACCGGGAACATATACGCTTACCGAGGAATATCCTGCCGCAGGATATTCTGCGCCTGTAACAAATTCGTATACAGTAACTGTAACAAAAACAGGTAATTACTCGGCATCGTTCAGCATTGCCGGTGTGACAGAAAACACGATCAGCAATGACCCATTGGCAAGTACTAAGCTCATCAAGGCTGACAGCATAAGCAAGAAACCTCTTGACGGCGCTGTATTTACAGTCACAGCCCCCGCAACGCTGAATGACAGATATGCGGCACTGGAACAGTCATATATCAAAAGGGGTGAAGCTGCTGACTTCAAGTGGGCTTTTGACGGCACGAACTGGAAGCAGACAGTCACAGGCGGCAGTATCAAGGGCGAATATGCTATGGTACAGCTGATACCCGGCAGCGGCTATACACTTACGGAGACCACTGCCCCCAAGGGCTATGCGGCGATCGGTGACAAGACTTTCAGTGTAACCGGCGGCAAGGTCGTATTTGATGACAACGATGAACTTGAATACCTTGTGCTGAATACTGCTACTCATGAATATGATGCTGTTTCGTCTGAAAATGCGGACTATATCCGTGTGAACGATGAGCCGACCTTTGAGGATACCAAGAGCATTGACAAATCATGGGTAGGCGAGATAACAGTTGATCCAAGCGACCCGAAGTTCCCGACGGTGCATTTGAAAAATGAGAAGTCGGAGGAGAAAATCACAATTGTTACTATTGATAAGACGAAGCTGCGCAGTTTCTTTACAAGTTCTAATTGGACCAGATATGTGTCCTCTTTTAAAGAAGTAGATAAAAGCGAACTTCAATCTCGATTTCCGGAATTGTTGGACAGTGATGGTAATTTCAATCTAAACCCAACGACAGGCAATTGGGTTGTAAAAGACTGTAAAGATACAAGTGCAGAGCATTCGGACGAAACAGGAAAATTCTATGTATGGAG
>SFMO01000120.1 GCA_004554385.1 Ruminococcus flavefaciens | reverse complement strand
TTTCACCGGCGTCAATGCGCGCCTGAATCTTCTCATTTGCGTCGTCGAACTCGTAGACATCCACCACCGTACCGCTCAGAAGCTCGGTATCGCCGGGATCCTCCACGCGCACCTTGCGCATCATCTGACGGATGATGACCTCGATGTGCTTGTCGTTGATGTCAACGCCCTGCTGCCGGTAGACCGCAAGAACACCCTGGGTCAGATAGTTCTGCACCGCTTCAAGGCCGGAAATACGCAGCACGTCATGGGGATTGAGCGCGCCGTCCGTAATGGGTTCGCCCTTGTGAACGCGCTTGCCCTGCTCCACACGCAGGCCAACGGAGTACGGCACTTGATAGAGCTTGACCTCGCCGTCGTCGGCGGTAATGGTGATATCGCGCAGCGCGCTGCGGTGGGATTCGTCGATATCCACAACGCCGTCGATTTCGGCAATCGCCGCCATCTTCTTGGGCTTACGCGCTTCGAAGAGTTCCTCAACACGGGGAAGACCCTGTGTGATATCTTCCGCATCGGCAGAAGCAACACCACCGGTATGGAAGGTTCTCATGGTAAGCTGTGTACCTGGCTCACCGATTGACTGAGCAGCGATTACGCCGACAGCCTCACCGACTGATACCATATTGTTGAATGCAAGGTTTGCACCGTAGCACTTTGAGCATACGCCTGTTCTTGACTTACAGGTAAGAACTGAACGGATCTTGATCCTTTCGATACCTGTGTCAACGATCTTCTTTGCGTCAGCGTCAGTGATGAGCTTGTTGCGTGATACGATAAGCTCGCCTGATTCATCGCGGAGATCCTCTGAGAGGAATCTGCCAACGAGACGCTCCTCGAACGGCTCAACGACTTCGTTGCCGTTCTTGATCTCGAATACCTCGATACCGTCTGTAGTTCCGCAGTCCTCCTCACGGATGATAACGTCCTGAGAAACATCAACGAGACGACGTGTAAGGTAACCAGAGTCAGCGGTACGGAGAGCGGTATCAGCAAGTCCCTTTCTCGCACCACGTGAAGCGATGAAGTACTCCAGGATGTTAAGACCTTCACGATAGTTAGCTCTGATCGGGATCTCGATGACTGTACCTGAGGTATTGGCGATAAGTCCACGCATACCTGCAAGCTGTCTGATCTGTGAGATAGAACCACGGGCACCTGAGTCAGCCATCATCCAGATAGGATTGTACTTATCGAAGTTTGCCTTCAGAGCCTTAGTAACGTCATCAGTGGTATTTGTCCACAGAGAGATGATCTTCTTGGTCTTTTCCTGTGCGGAGATATATCCGTACTCGTATTCTGTTGTGATCTGCTCAACCTCTTCGTCAGCCTTAGCAAGGATATCCTTCTTCTGCGGAGGGATAGTTGCATCGCAGACAGCAACGGTAAGAGCTGCTCTTGTTGAATATTTATAACCGAGAGCCTTGATACGGTCAAGAACTTCGGAAGTAGTTGTAGTGCCGTGGATCTTTATGCAGCGCTCGATGATATCGGAGAGCTGCTTCTTTCCAACGAGGAAAGCGATCTCAAGGTCGAACTGCTTGTCTGAGTTTGTTCTGTCAACGTAGCCCAGATTCTGAGGGATATTTTCATTGAAGATAAGTCTGCCGACTGTAGCGTCGATGATCTTTGATACCTTCTTGTCGCCGATATCCTTTGTGATCTTTACCTTGATGTTAGCGTGGAGAGAAACGTCATGCTCATTGTAAGCCATGAGAGCCTCGTTCACGTCGCGGAATACCTTGCCCTCGCCGGGTTCGCCGGGCTTATCCATAGTCAGATAGTATGAACCGAGTACCATATCCTGTGAAGGAACGGCAACAGGCTTACCGTCTGAAGGCTTCAGCAGGTTGTTTGCAGCGAGCATGAGGAATCTTGCCTCAGCCTGAGCCTCTGCTGAAAGAGGAAGGTGTACAGCCATCTGGTCACCGTCGAAGTCAGCGTTGAACGCGGAGCATACGAGAGGGTGGAGCTTGATAGCACGGCCTTCAACAAGGATAGGCTCGAATGCCTGGATACCAAGTCTGTGGAGCGTGGGGGCACGGTTGAGCATTACAGGGTGATCCTTGATAACGTCCTCCAGAGCGTCCCATACCTTATTGTCGGCACGGTCGATGAGCTTTCTTGCGCTCTTTATGTTAGCGATAGCCTTTTTGTCAACCAGTCTCTTTAATACGAAGGGCTTGAAGAGCTCCAGTGCCATTTCCTTAGGAAGACCGCACTGATACATCTTGAGCTCAGGTCCAACGACGATAACCGAACGTCCTGAGTAGTCAACACGCTTACCGAGAAGGTTCTGACGGAAACGTCCCTGCTTACCCTTGAGCATATCGGAAAGTGACTTGAGGGCACGGTTGCTCGGACCTGTAACAGGTCTGCCGTGTCTGCCGTTGTCTATGAGAGCGTCAACAGCTTCCTGAAGCATACGCTTCTCGTTTCTTACGATGATGTCAGGAGCATCAAGCTCTAACATTCTCTTAAGACGGTTGTTTCTGTTGATAACTCTTCTGTAGAGATCGTTAAGATCTGAAGTTGCGTAACGTCCGCCGTCCAGCATTATCATAGGACGGATGTCGGGCGGGATAACAGGAACTACGCTGAGTATCATCCACTCAGGCTTGTTTCCTGAAAGGCGGAATGCCTCGATGATCTGAAGTCTCTTAAGGAGCTTTACCTTCTTCTGTCCGCTTGGAAGGCCAACCAGCTCAGCCTTAAGGTCATCTGCAACGATCTCAAGATTGTTTCTCCAGTCGATGTCCTCAAGCTCTCTGAACTTCTGGCACTCCTCGCACTCACACTCTGTAGGCTTATTGAAGCACTCTATCTTCTTGCCGCCGAGAGAGATCTTGCCCATTTCGATGAGTCTCTGCTTGTGAGTATCATATCTTGCAGGATCGTACTCATTGAGGAGCTTTCTGATAGCCTCTGCGCCCATTTCAGCCTTGAAGTCATCGCCGTACTTCTCAAGGTATGAGAGGTATTCCTTCTCTGAGAGGAGCTGCTTCTTAAGGAGCTCTGTATTTCCGGGATCGGTAACGATATACTTTGTGAAGTAGAGGACCTCCTCCAGTCTCTTCTGTGAGACTTCAAGCACCTGACCGATTCTGGAAGGTGTGCCCTTGAAGTACCATATATGTGAAACGGGAGCAGCCAGCTCAATGTGGCCCATTCTCTCTCTTCTTACTCTTGCTCTTGTTACCTCAACGCCGCAGCGGTCGCATATTTTGCCCTTGAAGCGTATCTTCTTGAACTTACCGCAGTGGCACTCCCAGTCCTTTGTTGGTCCGAAGATCCTTTCGCAGAAAAGACCGTCGCGCTCAGGCTTCTGGGTTCTGTAATTTATAGTTTCAGGTCTTTCAACAGCGCCGTGAGACCAGCTTCTGATCTGCTCGGGGGACGCAAGACCTATTTTTATCGATTCAAAAGTTGTAAATTCCAAACTGCTACCTCCTGATATATTAATTCGGAATCCTGAATCCGTAATCATGCACCGCAGTCTGCCCTGCCGCTGTGGCAGAAGCATGACCGCAGCCATTCATTATTCGTATCAGCTGTTTTATTCGTTTATCTGTGATCAGTCCTCATCGTCGAAGCTAAAGCCGTCGCCGTCATCATCGCCGAGATCAAGAACATCGTCATCCTCGTCAATACCGAGGTCGTCCTCATCCTCATCGAAGCTGAAGTCGTCCTCACCGTCAACGAGATCAAGATCTCCGTCCTCGTCCTCGCCTTCGATACCGTAGCCTGCGTCGCCGAGATCGCTCTCATTGAAGTCGGAGCTGTCGCCGGTATCCTCATCGTCGTATGAACGTGAAGGCATCGGATCGTCGTCGTCGAAGTTCTGAGTGAGGTCGATCTCCTCCTGGTTCTCGTCAAGCACCTTGACATCGAGACACAGTGACTGCATCTCCTTGATAAGTACCTTGAATGACTCAGGGATACCCGGAGTAGGAACATTCTGTCCCTTGACGATAGCCTCATAGGTATTGACACGTCCGATAGTATCATCAGACTTGACAGTAAGGATCTCCTGAAGGGTGTAAGCTGCACCGTAAGCTTCAAGAGCCCAAACTTCCATTTCTCCGAAACGCTGTCCGCCGAACTGAGCCTTACCGCCCAGAGGCTGCTGAGTAACCAGTGCGTAAGGACCTACTGAACGTGCGTGGATCTTATCATCAACGAGGTGGTGGAGCTTGAGGTAGTACATATAGCCCACCGTTACGCGGTTATCGAACTTTTCACCTGTACGTCCGTCGTAGAGGGTAAATTTACAATCCTCTGTGAATTCCAGAGCATTTGGGTTGATAACCTTATCCATAGCCTTGAGCTCGAACATATCGTCCTTGTGCTCCTTGGCATGTTCGTTAGCCATATTGAAGCATTCACGGATATCGCCTTCGTGAGCGCCGTCGAATACAGGAGTCATGATGTGCCAGCCCAGAGCCTTACAAGCCATACCCAGGTGTACTTCAAGTACCTGTCCGATGTTCATTCGTGAAGGAACGCCGAGAGGGTTGAGCACGATGTCGAGAGGAGTACCGTCAGGAAGGAATGGCATATCCTCCTCAGGGAGTATACGTGAAACGACACCCTTGTTACCGTGACGGCCGGCCATCTTATCGCCGACAGTGATCTTACGCTTCTGAGCAATATAGCAGATAACACGCATATTTACGCCTGCTGAGAGCTCATCGCAGTTATCTCTTGTGAATACCTTTACATCAACGATAACACCTGATTCACCGTGAGGAACCTTAAGGGAGTTATCGCGGACCTCTCTTGCCTTCTCACCGAAGATAGCACGGAGAAGTCTTTCCTCAGCGGTAAGCTCTGTCTCGCCCTTAGGTGTTACCTTACCAACGAGGATATCGCCTGAATTAACCTCGGAACCGATGCGGATGATACCGTTTTCATCCAGGTTAGCCAGAGCGTCATCACCGACGTTTGGTATATCTCTTGTGATCTCCTCGGGACCGAGCTTAGTATCACGACACTCGATCTCGTATTCTTCTATATGAACTGATGTGAATACATCTTCTCTTACAAGGCGCTCGTTAAGAAGAACAGCGTCCTCGTAGTTGTAACCTTCCCATGTCATGAAGCCGATGAGGGCATTCTTACCAAGTGAGATCTCTCCGTCAGCGGTTGCAGGACCGTCAGCCAGTACCTGTCCCTTCTTGATCTCCTCGCCTGCTGTTACGATAGGTCTCTGGTTTACGCAGGTACCCTGGTTGGAGCGCTTGAACTTGATAAGCTCATACTTATGCTCAACACCGTCGGTATCCACCATAACGATCTTGTCTGCGTCAACATATGTGATCTTTCCGTCGTGATCTGCAACAACGCATACACCTGAGTCAACGGCAGCCTTGTACTCCATACCTGTACCGACGAAAGGACGCTCGGTCTTGAGGAGCGGAACAGCCTGTCTCTGCATGTTTGAACCCATGAGGGCACGGTTCGCGTCATCGTTCTCGAGGAACGGGATCATTGAGGTAGCAACTGATACGACCATCTTAGGTGAAACGTCCATGTAGTCTACCTTTTCGCGCTCACACTCAAGGATCTGATCGCGGAAACGTGCGTTTACACGAGGTCTCTTGAGCTTGCCGTCCTCTGTGAGAGGCTCGTTTGCCTGAGCAACGACGAAGTTATCCTCCATATCGGCAGTCATATAAACTACCTCGTTGGTAACAACGCCTGTAGCCTTGTCAACCTTTCTGTAAGGAGCCTCGATGAAGCCGTATTCGTTAATTCTTGCGAAAGTAGCCAGATAGGAGATAAGTCCGATGTTAGGACCTTCAGGAGTCTCGATAGGACACATTCTTCCGTAGTGGCTGTAGTGAACGTCACGAACCTCAAATCCTGCACGGTCTCTTGAAAGACCTCCGGGTCCGAGGGCTGAAAGACGTCTCTTATGAGTAAGCTCGGCAAGAGGGTTGTTCTGATCCATGAACTGTGACAGAGGTGAGGAGCAGAAGAACTCCTTCATAGCCGAAGAAATAGGTCTGATATTGATAAGAGTCTGTGGAGTGAGGGTGTTCACGTCCTGAGTCTGGAGGTTCATTCTCTCGCGGATACCGCGCTCCATACGTGTATAACCGATGCGGAACTGGTTCTGGAGGAGCTCGCCTACTGAACGGATACGTCTGTTGCCAAGATGGTCGATATCGTCAACAGTACCTACGCCCTCGCAAAGGTTGAGGAAGTAGCTGATAGAAGCTCTTATATCATCAAGGGTGATATACTTTGGTGAGAGCTCATCAGCCTTCTTCTTGATGGTCTCCTCAAGCTCGTCAGCGTCAGCGGCGTTGTCGATGATATCCTTGAGGACGTTGAATGAAACCTTCTCGTTGATGCCGTACTTCTCAGCGTCGAAATCAACGTAGCCCTTGATGTCTACCATGCCGTTTCCGATAACCTTGACGGTCTTTTCCACCATACGGATATTGGTCTCACCGCGTTCGTCGGTGTAGTATTCCTTTGCCTCAACGTTTACGAATGCGCTGTAAACGCCTGCCTGCTCGATCTCGCAGGCTTTTTCATATGTGAGAGTCTCACCTGCGTCAGCGAGGATCTCACCTGTCATCTCGTTGATGATAGGCTCTGCAAGAGTTCTGCCGGAAAGACGTGAAGCGATGCCCAGCTTCTTGTTGTACTTGTAGCGTCCGAAGCGGCAGAGGTCATATCTCTTTGCCTCGAAGAAGAGGTTATTGAGGTGGCTTACTGCGCTTTCCACCGTAGGAGGCTCACCAGGGCGGAGCTTCTTGTAAACATCTATGAGGGCGTCTGAGCGGTTCTTGGTCTGATCCTTCTGGAGGATAGTCTGTCTGAGGCGCTCATCATCGCCGTATGTCTCGAAGATCTCCTCATCCGTACCCTCTTCGCCGAGAGCTCTGATGAAAGTAGTGAGCGGGATCTTTCTGTTCTTATCTATACGTACGTAAACAACGTCGTTGGAATCCTGCTCATACTCAAGCCACGCACCGCGGTTAGGGATGATCTGGGAGCTGAACAGGTCTTTACCCGTCTTATCCTTGGTGAAGGAGTAATAAACACCCGGGGAACGGACGAGCTGTGATACGATAACACGCTCTGCACCGTTGATGACGAAGGTACCGCTGTCTGTCATAAGGGGGAAGTCACCCATATAGATCTCACTTTCGCTGACTGCGCCCGTTTCCTTATTGGCAAGGGTAGCAGTCGCTCTCATTGCGACCTGATAGGTAGCTCCTCTTGATTTACATTCTGCGAGAGAATACTTGGGAGTATCGTCAAAACGGTAGTCCTTGAAGTTGAGGACGAGATTGCCGTTGTAGTCTGTGATAGCAGTCATTTCGCGGAATACCTCGCGAAGACCTTCTTCCTTGAACCACTTATACGAGTTCTTCTGCACCTCGATAAGGTTCGGCATCTCCAGAGGCTCGGTAATCTTACCGAAGCTCATTCTGACATTCTTTCCCAGCTGCTTAGGTGTAACATTCACCATAGGCGGAACCTCCTTGTATTTTTTTGCTGCGCCGCTGCCGCACACAGTGTAAGCGGGGCAGTTCTGTTTGTTGCTATCGTATCACAGAAAAATTTTTGCAAAAACTATTGACAAGTCAGTGCAATGTATGCTATAATATCTTGCAAAATAGCGATACTATTCCATATTGATACATTATAACATTATAATACAGATTTTGTCCCATGTCAAGGGGCTCCGTGAAGATTTATAAAAAAGCGCCGAATTTAAAAACCATTCGGCGCTTTTTTTGTTTGATTTAGTAATATCTGACAATGAGCAGACACTCAGTCCACTCTTTCGACCTTGTATCCCTCTGCTGTAAGGATATCGTCAACGCCCTTCTCTCCCGAGAAGCTGGTCACATTGACTATGATGAACGGGCTGTCTCCGTTTGCAAGGAATTCCTTTACCTTTGAGGAAATAACGGCATTCCTGCTATATAAAGTCGCCTCAAGATAAGCCTCGTAATCGTCGTCAAGGTCTGACGAGCGGTCAAGCCAGTAAAGCTCCTCGGCAAGGGGATCAACCTCCCCCTTTGCCCAGTGGTCGAACTGCACAGCAAGATTCTTGGTGAATCCGCCTATATCCTCGGCACGTCTGATGGTATCACTTATCATGAAATCAGACAGCTCATCAGTACTTGCATCCATAGCTCTCAGCTGAGAATCCGCATCTGCAATGCTTATAACAGCCTTGTTCTCCATTTTCGCCATAGTAACGAATCTTGAATCGAGAGTCTCCATAGTGATGTTCCTTACATTGCTGACAGCCACGGCATTTACCTGCGAAGCCCAGAAGCTTGCGGAATAGCCGTCCATCATGTTATTGTAGAAGAAATACTTTGAAAGGTAGTCCTTGGCCTTCTGATAGGTCTCCGCGGAGATATGGTCCTTGATGTCAGTTCCGTCGGAATATACCATGTGGCTGTAGAATTCCTGCATACGGTCAGCGTCCTGCGCCATATTGCTCATATCGTACTCAACGGCTATGGCACTGCTTTTTCTGTAAGCGTCCATAACGTAGTCGGGCAGAGGCAGGGTGTTTTCGGTCATGAAATACACCATACCAAGCATATAGAGCTCATTTCCGCTGTTGGGCTCCGTCACCTTCCACAGTGCAGGATTTGATTTTTTCACTGTGATATATGAGTTAAGATCGCTGGCACTTGTATTTATATCAGCCGGCTCAGTTCCCTTTTCCCCTTCTGCCGCAGTTGTCACCTGTTCGCTCGTGGTCTTTGGCTTTTCGTCGACATGGAGCTTTTTCTCACAGGAAACAGCGCTCAAAGCAAGCAGTGCTGCTGAAAGAGCAGCAAAGAACCCTCTTTTCCTCATAAAATTCCTTTCCTTTTAGCCGAAGCTTTCGTCTATGATATTATAGTGTGTATCGATGGCGTGGAAGCAGAATTCAACATCACCCGTTATAATTCCCTGAACTATCTTTTCATGGGCATCCTGAAGTCTTTTGCGCACATCGCTGTCGGCAGTAGTCAGGAAATCGTCTATCCACCTCATATACACCTCTGAAACAGCGTTCATAAAGGTTATCCAGAAACTGTTTTCCGTAGCGTTTATGAGCGAATAGTGAAAATCCCTGTCTGCCACTGTCTGCTCCTCAGTACCCTCTGACTCCTTGAGTCTGTTAAGAGCAGCAACGATCCTGAGTTTGTTTTCCGGACTGCAGCCTCTTGCGATAAGATAGCTGCACACGGTCTTTTCCATGCTTCTTCTGAAGGAACATATCTCTTCTTTTGAAGTTCTGTTCATCAGAAGCATGATGTCCATCGCCGAGGCGATAGAATCCGAGATATTATCCGTAAGATAATTTCCCGAGCCTTGTTTGCCATTGACTATGCCAAGAATCTCAAGTCCCCTGAGCGCTTCACGAACGGTATTTCGGCTTATGCCGAGCTTTTCCGATATACTGCGCTCTGTCGGAAGCTTGTCCCCTACCTGCAGCATTCCGCTTCTGATAAGGTCGAGTATATAATCAATAGTCTTGCGGTATTCACTGTTTCCCATAGCTTCCTCCTTAACATAATTTTAAAAAAAATAAAATAATAATATATACAAAATAAATTATAGCATATTTTCTCGGTCAAGTCAACAGCAATAATGAGCAAAATTCGCAGAATCGCTCAAAAATTGCGCTCGACCTTTCCAAAAGCCCCTGCTTTTCGGGCAGGGGCTTTCTGTTACTTTTTAGACTTCTTCTTTGACTTTTTCTTAGGCTCGTCCGACTTCTTTTCAGACTTTCCGCTCTCATACTCAGCCATTGCTTCGGAGAGTATCCTTCTGCACTCGGGCAGCTTAGCCGCTTCCTCATCGGGAAGTGCAGGATATTCCGGCTTGCAGTCATTGAGCTCATGGAGCAGTATCTCGGTGATAAGGTATCTTGTGTACCATCTCTGGTCACCGGGAAGCACATACCACGGGCTGTGCTTTGTAGAAGTTTTGTTTATGACATCGTTGAAGCACTTGAGGTATGCATCATACTTATCGCGCACCTTCAGGTCATCTGCACGGAATTTCCAGTTTTTCTCGGGCAGCTCTATGCGTTCAAGAAGCTGACCTGTCTGCTCCTCCTTTGAGACATGAAGGAATATCTTCACCATACGGTAGCTATTCTCATAGAGGTACTCCTCGAAGTTGTTGACCTGTTCATAGCGCTTTTCAAAGAACTTCTTCCTTGTATCATCAAGGACACGGTCAGACATATGATAGCCCTTCCATATCTCCTCAGCCTGAACGGTAACAAGGTCCTCATAGTGGCTGCGGTTGAACACGGCTATCTCGCCTCTGCGCGGGATATTCTGGTGTATCCTCCAGAGGTAGTCATGGGCGAGTTCCTCGGAGGTAGGTGCTTTATAGTAGTGCACCTTGACACCCATGGGATTCATTCCGCTGAAAACATACTTGATGGCAGAATCCTTACCCGAAGCATCAAGAGCCTGTATCACCACGATAAGTCCTTCTCTTCCGTCAGCGTAGAACTTGTCCTGCAAAGCGATGAGCTCCTGCTTGTTTGCCTCATATTTTGCGATTATATCCTCTTTTTCCACATTGTCCTCCTTGCTGTTCACAGGGAGCTTTCTGATGTCTGTTTTTTTGTTTTCGGGTATGATGTATTTGTCAGCTTTCACGTTGATACCTCCTGTATTTTATTAATAATGTGTTTTTATTCAGAAAGAACAGGTGCAACTGTCATCATGCTGTACACGATAACAGAATAAAGCGCCGCCTGACGTGCTGCAAGGAGAGCCCGTCTTTCCTGCTTGTCACCTACATTTTCGTCGCTTGCATACGCAGTTGTGAGCAGCATGAAGGCATGGCTCACAGGCTCGCTCCTGCCGAATTCCGACAAGTCCGCAACAGAGTTATGCTCTGACAGAAAAGCCTCGATGTCGCTTATATCGCCCAGTATCTCACTGCTGCTGAATTTCGTCATAGCAAGTGCCGCCAGCATTGCCAGCTCATAGTGCTTGCCGTATTTGCGGCCTTTTTTGAGCATGCTGTCGTATAGCTCACCGAATTTCGCACACTTGTCCTCGGGCTTACCGCCAGCCATAGCCAGTACGTGAGATACGGTCTGTATGCTGTTCTTGTCAGCACTGTGCTTTAGAAGCTTGTAGCTCGCCTCCATGTCCTCGATGAGCTCGTCGTCGGTCTTCTCGGAAAAAGCCAGCATTACCGCAAAAGCCGCGTCCTCCTTTGTGGTGAGTATGCGGTGCTCTTTTTTCATGCGGTCATAGATCTGTCTGCCGCGCTTTATGTATTCCTCGGCATTGCTCTCATCCGTTATGCGCTCGAGAAGCACTGCCATAAGCGCAAGATGCTCGGAATTGGTAAAGTACTTTTTCAGCAGGTCATAGCATCTCAGACATCTTTCCATCTCCCCGCCCGGGTCATCACTGACAGAGAGAAGCGATGCTATGAGAGGTCTGATAGTACTTCTGAAGCTGGACAGCATTTTGCTGTTTTCCTTTATCAGCGACATACTGTTCTTGTATTTTGAAAGGTCAAATTCAGTATCAGCAGTGCAGATAACATTTGCGCATACAGGATAGAGTATGTCCCTTTCCAGCGGACAGAAATCGGTAAACATGCCCAGATTGAGCAGATACTTATCACACAGAGTTTCAAGCAGCTCCTTCATGGTGCACCCCCTTTTGTGTTCATCAATTTACATTTTTTCAAACACTTATTAATGTCTGCTCAACAACTAAAAATGAGCTTGACATAAAGAAATTTGCGCTGCCGGAACAGAGTTCGGGCAATAACCGCCAAAAAGCGGTTATTGAGTACGCATTTATTACAAATTTATCTTATTATACCACATTGCGCAGGAAATTTCAATGCAAAAACGCTGATTTTCTTATTTTTTTTGGATAAAAACAGCAAAAATGTACTAAATTCATCATTTATTGCGATTTTCTCATGGGATATTACCTGTTCCGACATGTTCAAAAATAAGAAAGCCCCCTTTAAAAAGGGAGACTTTCTTACATATATGTCAGAGAGGTAAATTATCACGTTCGGACAGTGCCGAGAATGAAACGTGTCAGCAGGACAAGGTCGCCAACGTCAAGCTTACCGTTGCCGTTCATGTCGCCTGCCGATACATCATAGCCATTGGCGGAGCTATCGATAAGAGCTCTGCGGCAGGCAATGACATCAAAATTATCAGCTATGCCGTCACCGTTCAGATCGCCCTTTTTCTCCTTGGCGTTCATGTTGAACTCACAGGTATTCAGGCTGAATCCGCCATTGGTGCTGTTGGTCTCAAACATGAGCTCACAGCTGTTTACAGGTGCAACGGGAAATCCTGCGCTGTCCCATACCATTATGTGCTTAGTCCAGTCGATCTCGCCGCTGAGATGACTGCTGCTGTTCAGATCCGCGGCAGCATTCTGTCTGACGCTTACACAGCGGAAGATGTCATACACACCTACTCCGCCGACATTATACCGCAGATAGAATATATCATACTTCTCGCCGTTGATTATGGCAGTATTCCTCTTGAGGACAGAATGGTTCCTGAGGAAGGAATACGTTCCTCCGCAGTTGTTCTGCACTGCATTTCCGCTGTAGTTTTCAAATACATAGTATTCAAGTGTGGAGTATGACGACTTGCACACACCACACAGAGTCCATTCCACATTCTCGTTTGTGAACATATTCACGTCTGCATCGTACTTCATGCTGAATTCATCGGCATTTATCTCGGTATCGGAGTCAAGTCTGGCTGAAAACGACCTGAACTTATATTCATCGCCTTCCCACTTTGCCAGAAAGCCGCCCTGTCCGTTAGGAGAGATGGAATCTTCAGGACTTCCCCATTTGCTGAAAGTGACCTCGCCTGTCATCTTTCTGGCGCCTGATGATATATCCTCACCGTACTTTTCGGTGCTGATGAAGATGTCAAAGCTGTTCACAACTGCATTTCCTGCGCCCTTCATTCCTGATATATCAAATGAGAGCTCATAAATACAGCTCGTTCTCTCAAGCTCTGAAGCCTTCTCCATCATTTTTTCAAGGTGCTTTCTGATGTTGACGCTGCCCATGAGCCTTGCGGCATCAGTATTTTCCATAACGCAGTCCTCGGCAACGCTCCAGTACGTATATCTTGCATAGGGAGTCCTCTCGGAAATACCCGATATTCCCCACGAATGCTTAGGTATCGAGCGATAGAGCCTGAAGGTCTTTCCGTTATCCTCAACAGTTCCCAGCTCTATGACGTTTTCATCGTTCTTTCCCTTGTCGTAATCCTCAGGGAAGAAATATCCCTGCCTTCCGAGAACGATATTGAACTCGTCCTTCCAGTCGCCGCCGTTCTCGATGTCAAGCCACCCGTGGATGGATATATCACTGACTGCATCGCTGTCTGCGGAGAGACTGACATCATAATCCGCCGTTATATACGCCTCGTCATTGTAGTTGAAGGGCGCATCGGCAAAGCTTCTTCCCTTGCGGAAGGTGACACTGTTCCGGGTGTCCCATGCCGCCTCCATACCGCCGTCACCGAGGGGCTGCATTTTATAGCTTCCGTCGCTGTTGACGGGATCGGCTACATAAAACCAGCCTGCCTCGGTAAAGGCTTCCCTTTCCTTTTCCTTAAAAGTGATATCGCAGCTTTTGAGCCTTGCTCTGCCGCTGGACATCCATGCATCGATATCCAGCATAGCGCTGCGGAACCAGCTCTCCTCCATGCCGAAATTCTGCCATTCACTTATATGCCTTGTTATGTCAATTGAGCTCTTCAGATTTACGGAAGCACCGCTTCCGATGCTGCAGTCATGGCGTATACTGAAGTATCTCTCAACGCCTTCTTCAAAGGAAAAGCCTGTATTTGCAGCTTTTCTGCAATAAAGATCATAGACTGCGCCGTCGATCTCATAGCTGCCCATGCTGTCAAGCTCAAGTATCCTTGCGTAGTTTTCGGTATCAAAATTACACTGATAATCGACTATAGTATATTCAATATTGTATCGCTGACTTGCAGGCACAAGCCAGCCGTATGCGCTGACTCGCGAGCTGCCGTCGTCTACCTCCGTGCTGTCGGTAACAGGGCTGAATTCAAGATCATAATTCATTATAACGCTTTCGGGATCAGCAGACATTTCCTCGCCCATCAATCCCTTGTCGAACCTGCACTCCCTCACTCCTGACCATGAGGCGCTGTATCCACCCTCGTAATCGGGCTCAAAGGAGCACTCTCCAATTTCGCTCATGTTAGAAAATTCATAGTGATAGCCGTCTATATAGAATTGATTGTTAAGATCGGAAGCTGCATTTGAACTGAGACAAGACGTGATATTAAGCGATGCAGCCGTAACGCACAGGGCTGCTGCGATGGTTCCCGCCAATAAACGCTTAGAGCTTTTGAAAATCATCTTTAAATTCCCCCTTTTCTTTATATTCAACCTTAACATGAGCTGATCGGGGATTTATGACTAAATTATATAATAAATTCACAAAATATACAAGTCGAAAATTGTGAACCGTTCATAAATCCGCCCCAAATATTGCGGTTTTAACCAAAAAATGTTATTAGTTTATACAAAAAGTTGTTCGAAAATTGACATTTACATGTTGAAACGATATAATATAATCACAACTATTGATATACTTGACAATAATTGGCATTACCAAAAGCCGCATAAAAAACTTCTGAAGGACACACAAAGGATACATACCGGAGTTATACTATACTCAGAACACAAAGGGAGCACGTGCTATGGATAAGATACTTCTTGTAGAGGACGACCTCGATATATGTGAGGTCATACGCAACTATTTTGAAAATAAGGGCACATCAGTTACTGTGGTGAACAGCGGCGGTGCAGCCTTTGATCTCATCAGAAACGGTATCGGTGTATACTCACTGGTACTTCTTGACATAATGCTGCCTGAAACAGACGGCTTCACTCTTTGCAGACAGCTGCGCATGAGAAGTGATATCCCTGTTATATTCATCACCGCCCGGGGACGCGAGGAGGATATCCTCAGCGGCTATGACCTCGGATGCGATGACTATATCGTAAAGCCCTTTCTGCTCTCGGTGCTTTACAGCAAATGCGAAGCCTTAGTGCGCCGTGCTGAAAGCTCCGATATGAAACGCGGACTCAGCTGCGGCAAGATAAGCCTTGACACAAGGACTCTCCGCTGCTTTGCAGACGGTGAGGAGATCGAGCTCCCCCCCAAGGAGTTCGCTATACTGCGCTATCTTCTGGAGCATGAGAACTGGGTAGTCACCCGTGACACACTCCTTGATAAGGTGTGGGGCTACGACTACTTCGGCAGTGACCGCGTGGTGGATAACCATATAAAGAAACTGAGAAAAGCCCTCGGCAGCGCAGGCAGCCAGATAAAAACTCTTGTGGGACGAGGGTATAAGCTGACAAAGGAGTGAGCAAAATGAAAAACAAGCTGTTCAAGCATAAGCCTAAACGTACTACTTTCCTGAAAATGTTTGCCAAGGCGATGATATTTCCCGTCGTATTTACACTGATATTCTCGTTTGTGCTCTATTACGCCACGGAAAGAGTCGCCTGCGAACAGGTGCAGAGCCAGCAGGATGCCTTAAACAGCACAATACTGGAATCAGCAATCGCATCTGAGGATAAGAATGATAAAATGGGCGGCACCCTCAATTCATTAAGAATGAAAATATGTCTCGGAACATATTATAACGCGCTGAACATCAGCGAATTTTTCGCTTACAGATTCCACTTACCAGAAACAGGAGTAACGTCACAAAACGATAAAAAAGGAAGAGCTGTTACTGCCATTATGGATAAAGATGGAAATGTGGTGATTTCAAATGCCGCAAAAATGTTCTGTGTTGTGCAGTTCGACCAAACACCTGAACATAAAAAATGGCTTTACTGCGATCCCGAGGAAATAGATATTCCCGCTTTCCAGCAGCTTATCAAAGAACATCTGGATTCAAAATATTCAGTTCACACCGCATATTCATATGATATAACCAGCGCTTACGTTGATCTGAAAGAGCACAAGATGATACCCCATGTTATTCAGGTCAAAAACTTATACTATAAGGATAAATATAATGAATATTTTGATGAAGCAGAAGAAAGAGGAACAGAGGAAGTAGTTATAGATGTTGACAGCTCTTACCTCGAGGACTATGAGTTGATGGAATTTGCAGCAGACAAGTATGACACTTCGGGAGAGACTCTTTATCCGAGGTGTTCCTTTGAAAACATATGGGGCGATGAAAAGGAAAAGGTCGCTGAAGCTGTAAACAGTCATTTCCGTAAAAATATGTCAGGACACACGTATGAAAGCGATTACGACCTTGTTATCAACGAATCCATAACCCACAGCAGTATTATCATAAACGGCGAAAAATACACTCTTTTCTCGGATTACAAGGTCAACGTGTGGACGGATTTCTCAAAGAAATGGTACGGCATTTTTGTAACACTTTTCTTCCTGTTGCTGACCTTCATCACCTTCCTCATATGCTGGCGCAAAAACGTTAAAAACAAGGCACAGTACGCCTTTGAGGACTACCAGAGAGCTCTCACCAACAACCTCGCCCACGACCTGAAAACTCCACTTGCGGTCATAGGCGGCTATGCGGAAAACCTCATGGAAATGCGAAAGGACTGCGGCGACGAAAAGGAGCTGAAATACCTCAGCTCCATTATGAGCAACGTCTCCTACACCGATGACATGATCGCAAAAACACTGAAGCTGAGCGAAACAGAACAGATAAAGAAACTGAACAGAAAGAAAGTCGATATAAAGACTCTTGCTGAAAGGTCTGCGGAGAAATACCGCACCGTCCTTGAGGAGAGGAGCATAGACCTGAAAACAGAGGGCGGAGCTGAAATCACAGCCGATGAGGATACTCTTATGACTGCCGTCGAGAACCTCATCTCCAACGCTGTGAAGTACACCCGCGACGGCGGAAGTATCAGGATAACTGCCGATAAGAAGCACTTCACCGTTGTCAATGACATCGCTGAGAACGTTGATACAAAGGACCTGCTCATGCCATTCGTCAAGGGCGACAAGGCTCGCAGCGACAAGAGCAGCAGCGGTCTGGGGCTCGCAATAGCCTCGGCAGCCGCCGAACAGAACGGCTTCAAGCTCAGAGTATCCTGCAAGGACAAAAAGTTCACATCAGTCATAGACTTCTGAGTTTGACAAAAGCACTCCGATGATATATAATATTCTCATCAGACCACGAAACTACGGAGGAACTGCCATGAGATACGAAATTATCAATATATTTGAAGAGGATTACGGCTGTGAGGGTATCCCAGAGGGTGAGGAACTCATGTGCACTGTGCTCATACGTGACGAAAACGGCTTAGAAAAGCATATAAGGCTCGCCGACAGCTTCCTCACAGAGAATCAGCTGAAAAAGGGCAGCTTCCTGCTGCTTGAGGAGGTATAATATGTCAGAAAAGGCTAATAAGGCAGTGGAAAACCACAAAAGCTTTTACAGCTGCTCGGCTTCAGTGCTTTGCGCTTTTGCAGATGAGGCAGGTATGAGTGAGCAGGAAGCCAGAGCTGCTGCCGCGCCCTTTGCAGGCGGAAGAATGGGTAAATGCGGAGCTGTGCTCGCCGCGGAATATGTGCTCTCAAAGCGCTTTCCCGACAGCGTTGACGAAAAGCTTGCCGCCTTTGAAAAGGAGTTCACGGACATGAACCGCTCGGTGATATGCCGCGAGCTGAAAGGCGCTCTCACAGGTTCTCCCCTGCGTTCATGCAGAGGCTGTGTTACAGACGCCGCTGAGATACTCGAAAGAATGTGCTCGGAATAATAACAGACCCCGAAACCGGTCATGACCAGCGTTGATGCTTACATTGTAAGTATTACGAAATGCGGTCACCGATTTCGGGGTCTTTTTCAACGAAAGCTATAATCTGACACAAAAATGAACAGATATTTGAATTCAGAAATAAATATAACTGTTTCACCCACGGATTTGAATGATTTTTCTTACAAATTCAACCAATAGTTGTTTTCTGTCTATTATTATTCGCTTGTATTCAACCGCAAGTAGTGATACAATAGATTGTAGAAAGCACAGAGAGCAGGAGGTGTACAATGGACAAGAAAAGCGTTTTCAGATGCAATCTCGTAAAACGGCGCAAGGAACTGGGACTTACTCAGGAACAGCTTGCGTCACGCATGAACGTTTCGCCTCAGGCAGTATCAAAATGGGAAAATACCAGCTACCCCGACGGCGAACTCCTCCCTCAGCTCGCAAAAGAACTGGGCACTTCTCTCGATTTCCTCTTCGGCGTAAAGATAACAGACAGCCGGCGGGACATCGAACAGCTCGTAGATGACGAATTACGGGCAACTCCTGCTGAAAAACGCTCGGAAAAGTTCATGAGGATAATGTACTCCGCCCTTTGTGCCTGCAATCCCAACACCGATACAGTAGGCAGGTTAAGGGAAAGCTACGAGCATGAAACGTACGCAGGTCTCAAAACTGACCGTGAATTAGCACTGTCGCGCATCAGCGAGGACCTGCGTTACTTCTGCTTTCTGGAGATACCCGAAAACGGAGTGAACTCCTACTTCGGTGATACCACCAATATGATAAGGCTGTTCAACACTCTTGCAGACGACGACGCCATAAGCATTATCAGCTACCTCGGCGCAAGCGTCAGGAACAAGATGTTCTCGGTGGCTATGATCTCGGAAAAACTGGAGATCCCCACCGAAAAAGTACAGCACATCATCGACAGGCTCGACCGCTTCGGACTTGTCTGGCGCGTTTCCGCCGATATAAACGACCTTCCCGTAATACTCTACGGCTACACCCATCAGATCCCCCTCACTCTGATACTTGTACTCGCCAAGACCATTACCAATTACCTTAAATATATGGACCCGAATGTGGAGGAATGGACTCAGGGCGCATTCAGACGCGAGAACGGTGAACAGGACGAGGTTGTGCCTCAGGTCCCGTGGTGGGGCGAAGGAGAACTGTAAACATTAAACCAAGTCATAAACCGCCGTTCTGCACTGCGGCGGAGATTATAAAAAACGGAGGAAAACATATGAAAAAAACAGCAGCTTTTCTTGCAGCCTGCGTTGTTACAGGCTGCGCACTCACAGCTCCTATGAGCAATATCCCTCAGACAGCCGTTAATGCGGCAGACGGCTATGATATGAAGATAACCGTCGACCTCAAGGGCGAAAAGAAAGAAATATCCCCTCTCATATACGGCGTTAACCAGTACACAACTCCTCTCAAGGACGTAAAGACCAATTCCGTTCGTCAGGGCGGCAACCGTATGACAGCCTACAACTGGGAGACAAACGCTTCCAACGCAGGCTCAGACTGGAAGCACAGCTCAGACACAAACCTCTCAGAGTCCGAGGATCCCGCAGACTGCGTTCAGCAGCTCTCCAAGGACGCTGCAAAGTACAACGTAGGCTACAAGCTCACTACTCTCCAGCTGGCAGGCTATGTTTCAGCCGATAAGAAAGGCACTGTCACCGAGGAGGAAAAGGCACCCTCAGACCGCTGGAACAAGGTAGTCCTCACAAAGGGCTCTGATTTCGCAGATACTCCCGATCTCACAGACGGCGTAGTCTACATGGACGAATACGTAAACTATATCATCAAGAAGCTGGGCGACTCAAAGTCGGCAACAGGCATACAGGGCTACAGCCTTGACAACGAGCCTGTTCTCTGGAATGACACCCACAGCAGAATGCATCCCGAGCCTGTTACTATCGAGGAGCTCAAGACAAAGTCAATCGAAATGGCCAAGAATGTCAAGAAGCTTGACCCGAATGCAGAGGTATTCGGTCCTGCACTGTACGGATACACTGCTTTCGACCATCTTGACGACGACGATCAGCACGACGAATGGGAAAAGGTGAAGAAGGAAAACAACTACCACTGGTACCTTGACAGCTACCTTGACGATATGCACAAGGCTTCAGAGGAAGCAGGCACAAGACTTCTTGATGTCCTCGACATACACTACTACTCAGAGTCCGCACGTAAGGGCGCAGAGGACAGAGTTCAGTCAGTCCGCACCCTCTATGAAAAGGGCTTCTCCGAAAACAGCTGGATAGGTCAGTGGTGCATGGAGAATGTCCCGATACTTCCGACTATCCAGGCTTCAATCGACAAATACTACCCCGGCACTAAGCTCGGAATTTCAGAATACAACTTCGGCGGCGGCAGTGATACCTCAGGTACTATCGCTCAGGTCGAGGCTCTGGGCTGCTATGCCGACCACGGCGTTTACTTCGCTACACTCTGGGGCGGTGAGCCGTTCATCGTATCAGGTATCAACCTCTACACAAACTATGACGGCAAGGGCGGCTGCTTCGGCGATACACTTATCCCCGCCAAGACCGAGGATGTTTCCAAGTCAAGCTCCTACGCTGCAGTAAATGCCAAGGACGATTCCAAGGTAACCGTTATGGTCACCAACAAGAACATGACAGAAAAGGAAAATGCTGTCATCGACCTCAAGAACGCTGAAAAGGAATATAAGTCCGCAGCTGTTTACGCTATCTACGGCGACGACGAGCAGATAAAGCTCATCGACATCATCAAGGACGTAAAGGATAACAGCGTAAGCGTTGACCTTCCTGCTTTCTCAGCTGCTATGGTAGTAGTTTCCGACAAGGCTGACGCCTTCAGCGACCTCAAGACCTATGATGAAACAAAGACCGACCTGGTAACAAAGGAATACACAGATATTGAAGGCATGACCAACGACAAGGGCTTCGTTGTAGTTCCTATCGAGGACGCAAAGCACCTCTCAAAGATAATCATCAACGGTGCCGTAACTTCAAGCGCAGGTTCAAGCTGGGCTACAGCAGGCTGTGCAGTATGCATGAACGCTGTCTCCAAGGACGGAGAGAACTTCTGGACATACAAGGATTACTCCCTTACCCTTGGAAACAAGGTATCCGCTACAGTAAAGTTTGACGGTATCCTCACAAAGTCAACAGGCGAAAGCGCAGACAAGGTCTCCGAAGACCTCGAAGCAACTATCGCAGACGGCAAGGTAGAGCTTCAGAAGTGGTGGGACGCCTCCGAAAAGGGCGAGTCCTCAACACCTGATTCCATCGATGTCAAGTATTCAAGCATTCAGGTAGTTTATGAGTACGCACAGGGCGATGCTCCCGCAGTATCCACAACTACCACAACAAAGGCAACTACAACAACTACAGCCAGTAACAGCACAACAACAACTACTGCTGCGACAACTACTTCAGCAGGCAGCGGAGATATTCTCTACGGCGACGCAAACTGTGACGGCGGCGTAGACCTTGCGGACGCTGTCATCATCATGCAGGAGCTGGCTAATCCAAATAAATTCGGTGTAAACGGTTCAGACGAGCACCACATCACAGACAAGGGTCTCAAAAATGCAGACTGCTGCAATATCGGCGACGGTGTTACAAACAACGACGCACTTGCTATCCAGAGATACCTGCTCAAGCTCGTTGACAAGCTTCCTACCGAAATAAAAGAATAATCCCTCTTTATTCTTTTATCAATGCCTGCTCAGCCTGAAAGCTGTGCAAGGCATGGAGTGTGATGCGATACACACACTATTGCGAACACACTTTAATATTCCCTCTCTTTCTAAAGTAAAAGGACTTCCCACATGGGAAGTCCTTTCGCCTTATACTGAAAAAAGCTCTCCGATGGAGAGCTTTTTTCAATCCGTATATTCCGTATGGTTCTTGCCGTTGTTCTTGCCCTTATAAAGGCGCTGGTCGGCAGTAGTGATGACATTGTCGATCTTGTCAACAGGTTTTCCCGTGCTGATTCCGAAGGTCATTGTAACTCCGAACTCTACATCGTCTATCTCGAAGACATGAGCACGGAGAGACTTGTGTATCTGCTCTGTAAAGGCAACGCCTTTTTCTATGCTTGCTTCGGGAATTATGAACAAGAATTCCTCACCGCCCCATCTTGCGGCATATCCGTCATCCGGAATGTTGCTGATAAACAGATTTGATACATATACAAGTACCTTGTCGCCCACATCATGTCCGTACGTATCGTTGATCCTCTTGAAGTTGTCAATATCTCCGATACCTATAACGTACTTGCTTCTCGGTGAAGTGTTTCTTCTGATCTCACGGATATGCTCATTCATAGCACGGCGATTGAAAAGATTTGTCAGCGGATCAATGGAAGCAAGCCTCTTGAAGGTCTCTCTCTGATCGACGATTTGAAACTCCTTATACTCTCTTATGAATATATTGGAGACGCCTCCTGTCAGCATTACGAAAACACCGATCACAGCATTCATTATCTGAATGGCTTTAATAATGCCGTTATCCTCAAAAACATACTTTACGTCCGCGTCGTAGTCCATTGTGATCTTATAGTAAAGAAACAGTCCCATAGATACGCCTGAGATAATAAACGGAATATATATCCTTTGAGTATAAGTCAGGAACGTGGCAGGGATTATCAGGATAAAGAACATGGCGAAATCAGGCTGCCACCCAAGGAAATGCGTCGCGACTGCGGCGTGGACTATAATTTCTATCAGCGCAAGGTAAAGGAAAAACGGTCCGCTTTTTCCCAAAATAATAATGACCTCAAGCGTCAGATAAAAAGCGACGCTGAATATATTGAACAGAAAAAGCTCACGCACTCCAAGTATATAGAACATTATCAAATATGCCACATGAGCGCATAAACATGATATATTACTGAAAGAATATATCATCTTCTGACTTGATTCATTTTCAAAGATCTGCTTATGATCGGCAACGAATTCTCTGAGAAAATACGTGTCGTTCCGGGAATTCATGTTAATTATCACTCCCCCTCAAGTTGTATTACCATTTATTATACACCAAAAGCAGTGTTATTTCAATATATAAATTGTTAACAGCGTATAATTTATCCCCTTAAAAAAGATCAAAGCTGTGTATCCTGCTTCATCGGCGGATGTTCCGCAATGTAGCTGTCCAGTATCTCTGCCGCAGTACGCACGAACCTGACACAGGGCCGCACCTTGTAGTAATGCTCGGTCCGTCTTTCGGGCTCGGGAGTACTGGTCACACTGAGTCCCTTCAGAAGCTCACGGCATATTATGGTATCATGTTTTTCCTTAAAACGTGCGGCAAGCTCCTGTATACGGCTGTAGTGTTCAGTTTTCTCCTCATGAGTGTATTCACCGCCGAGGCCGTATAGTATCCCGACTATCATAAACATCGCCGAGCAGGTCCCGCACACCTCTCTCATTCTGCCCATTCCAGCGCCGAATGAAGAGGAAAGCCGCATTGCAAGCTCATCATCCATGCCTGTAACATCAGTAAATGCCGCAAAAACCGACTGTGCACAGTTAAGTCCCCCGACAAAAAGCTCACAGGCTCTGTCTGCATGGTCATATTTCATTTACATCAACACTTCCTGGTATATATTTGTAGGGGACGGCGTCCCCGGCGTCCCAATGTAGGGGGCGATGCCTACATCGTCCCGTGCCTTGACGTTTGATTTATCGGGCTGATGTGGTCATCAGACACGTTAAGGGACGCCCTCTCTTGCAGGACCCCCTAATCGGGTCCGTCCCCTCTGTCGCGTTACGACATCTCCCCACCCCGTGGGGAGTCACCCTCTTCCGAAAACAATTCACTGGATTGTTTTCGGGATTCACCCTTGTGGAGCGCTTCGTAACTTCAGGGCTCTGCCCTGAAACCCGCAAGGGCTGTCTGCCCTTGACCTGACCAGAGGCGCCGCCTCTGACCTTACCGGTACGTCCCCTCTGTCCTTCGGACATCTCCCCATCTTATGGGGAGTCACTCCGCCAAAGGAACACAGTCCCTTTGGAATCCCGTTCATGGGCTCGGCGTACTTATCGCGCTGTAAGCGATGTACAAATATCATTTCTTATATTA
>SFMO01000119.1 GCA_004554385.1 Ruminococcus flavefaciens | reverse complement strand
GGTGAGAAGTACATCTGCAACAGAGTTATCCGAGGACGAACGGAAATTCCCCGTCCTTATCTATCAGTCGCTCTTGCAGGTCAGCCGTATATATGGGACAACATGATGAACGATACCGCTTTCAGGTCAAGCGGACTTATCGCACGTTTCGTTCCCTGTTTCGCCAAGAGCGATGTTGGAAAACGGCGATATGATACAGCACCTATATCAAAAGAGGTCAGGGAGCAGTATCACAATTTCATTCATCAGCTCCTGAAAGGAAAGAAAGACTGGAACGGAGAGGAAACGATACTGCATCTGTCCCGTCATGCTTCCGAGGAATATATAGATTACTGCAATAATTATATCGAAAAAGAGATCAAGGAATCCATGTGCTGTTGTCAGGACTGGGGCGGAAAATTCCACGGGCTGATACTTCGGATAGCCTGCATTCTTCATTGTGCTGATTGCTGTTCCCGTGGTATCGAACCGTCCGAGGAAAGTGTGAACCATAATACACTTCTGAGAGCATTCAACCTTGCTCACTACTACCGCTATCAGGCGATTTACGGTTTCAGCGTGAACGCTCCCGACGGAAACATCGTCAAGGCTGAGAAGATTATTCAGATATTCAAGACAAAGAACATCAAACAGGGCTTGAAATCAGACCTCTATCACGCCTGCCGATGCAATCTTTTTCCCACTGCAAAGGACTTCTATTCGGCGCTCGATACGCTCGCTGAGTATGGCTATGTAGCCTACGAAGATGTGACCGCTGCCAACAACAAAAAGGCTCAGATGGTTCATGTGAATCCAAATATCTGATTTTACCGGATTTTGTGGTTTTTGTGGTGGCTGACATTGAAACTGCGGTATAGCGACCTTTGCAAGAGACAGACCTAAATGTTGGTTGCTGTCGGTTGATGTTGGTTGAGCATTTTGCGGAAAGGAGGTGAGGTATATGCCCGATATGGAAAAGGTTGAAAAGCTGACTTCTATCCTTGAAGAAAGAAGCGGTCTTGGTGTGCGTGAAGCACTGGTTCGTTACTATGATTTTTTGACGGACGATGAAGCTTGGGACTATGATTTTGAGCTGGATTTTCTTCTCAATAAATTCAATATTGAGGTGGATATTCCGTTCTGATTTTTGCAGGTTTGGAAACTGCATCTTGGAATTTTTGTAATGCGATTTTTCGCATTACTGTGTACACATTTTCGGCTGCTCCGTCAGCCGTCTTAGCCTCGCAGAGCCCCATAAGCATTTTTGATAGTCCGAGTAGGCTGTCAAAAGTGCTTTGGGGTTACTGGCGACGCTCGCACAAGACTTCGCTATGTGCCGCAAGTAAATCCCAGCGCTCCGCGCTGTTTGGTTTGCCGATCTCTGTCTGAACTTATGTTCAGACGATCGTTGCAAGGCAATTAAAAAGCCCTTCAAGGGTGCTCATCATATCACAGGCGGTGAGCCTTGCGTATATGATTATCCCTCGTCAGAGGGTTCAGATAGAGATAAAAAGGAGACATTTTATGAATACAAAATCTATCTCGATGTGCGAGGGCAAAGGCAGCCTTTCACATAATAACCGAGAGTTCACTGCCAAGAATATCGACCCACTCAGGACACCAGATAACATCGTGTTCGTTCAGCAGGACTTGGGCGAAACCTACCACCAGCTTTTTGACGAAGCGGTAGAGAAATACAACGCTCGTCAGAAAAGAAATGACCGCAAAATTGGTGACTACTTTGAACACCTGTTTAACCGTCCACCCAGCAAGAGCGTGATTGAGGGTGCGAACAAGCAGAAAAGTTTCTACGAACACCTCGTCTACATCGGCACGAAAAACGACTCCGCCGTAGGAACGCCCGATGCTGAAAAAACTGTTGAATGCCTGCGTGAATATATGGAGGGCTTTCAGGCGAGGAATCCCAACCTCTATGTGTTTAATGCCGTGATGCACCTCGATGAAGCCACGCCGCATTTGCACATCGACTATATCCCTCTTGGACATTACAGCAGAGGTCTTGAAGTCCGTAACGCTAAGAATAGGGCGCTCGATGAAATGGGGTTCGGGAATGACGCTCACTCTAACAACCGCTGGCGGCTTCGTGAGTGGGAGGTGCTGAGGGATATTTGCAACGCTCACGGCATTGAGATCAGCGAGCCGAAGAAGTCCAGAGGTTACAGCTACACCGTTGAGGAATACGGCGAACATGAGGACGAGATCAGGCGACTGAATGAAGAAAAGGCTCAGGCACTTTCCGAGCGTGACGAAGCCCAAGCTGAACTTGACAAGGCGGCCAAGAAGAAAGTCAAGCTGGACGAGATCGAAAGTATTGAGGTCAAGGAGTCTGTGTTCGGCAAGAAAGTCACCCTCGCCAAAGAGGATTACGATACTCTCAGCGACACAGCTAAAAAATATGTGGCAATGGTCAAGTCTGCGAAAAAACTCAAAGCTGAACACGACACGGCTGTGCAGGAGCGTGACGCTCTGCGAACACAGTTGGCGGCAGCTTCTTCGGAGCTTTCCGCCTACAAGAAAGCTGAGGAGCAAAAGGGTCTTTTCACCCGTGAGAAGTTGAAAAAGGAAGCAAAGCGTATCAGCCGTGAGGACGAGCTATCCCGCAAGTTGAAAAAGGCTGAGGCTTTTATTTCTGCCTGCGGACTGAGTTCCGACTTTCAGCAGTACAAGTACAACAGCACTACAAGAAAAAACGTGCTGGAATAACATATAAACAAGATAGAAAGCAGGGGAAGTACCTGCTATGGAGGTTTTTACAACTATGACAACAAACAGAAAGAACGAGCTTATCGCTCAGCTCGTGAATATCCTGAGCGAACTTATCGAAGCTAATGATTCCGAACAGGTGACCGAGGTTTCCACAGGTGCTGTAGAAATGCTGACCGTTAAGGAATGTACCGAAGCGGTCAGGGGGCTGTCTGAGCATACTGTCCGCAAGCTGATAAAGCAGGGCAAGTTGCCGTATCTGAGGACGGGCGACGGAGTGAACGGCAAGATGCTTATCAACAAGGCTGATCTGCTTGCGTACTTCAACGGACAGACAGCGAACAGATAAGTCTGTATGCTGTAAACGGCGATTTTACGCTGTTTTAACGTCAACAGACAGAAAATCCACAAACACCACAGAACAAAGGACATAGATTTCGGCATACTCTCGAAAAGACAAAAAGATACGATAAGTTACTTGACATACAGCCAAATGCGCGCTATGATTAGAGTAACAGGAGTATGCCATAAAATCTATGTGATAGAAAGGAATCATTTATGGCTACCATTACAAAGCGGGGCGATACTTTCAGAATAAAGGTATCCCTCGGTTATGATACAGAACACAAGCAGATCATCAAGTCTACAACCTTCAAGCCTCCGCAGGGCGTAACACCTAAGAAAGCGGAGAAACTTGCTCAGCAGTTCGCCTACGACTTTGAGAACCGCTGCAAGGATTATACGGAACTCAATGAGAATATGCGTTTCTCTGAGCTTGCTGACTGGTACTTTGAGAATTTCGCATCTGTCGAGCTGAAACCAAGCACGGCATACACCTATAAAGGTCAGTATGAGAAGCATATCAAACCTCTTATCGGTAATATGAAGCTAAAAGAGATCACAACTCCGAAGCTGACAAGCGTGATGAAAACGTTCAAACTGAAACCTCAGTCGGTTCGCAAAATATATGTGGTGATACAGAGTATCTTCCGCAGAGGAGTTGAGCAGGGATATATCCGTGAATCGCCTTGTCACAATGTTATTCTTCCGAAGAACCGTCAGGAAAAGAAGAAAATGTCCCTTGATGAGAACGAAATCAAGCGTTTTATGGAGCTTCTTGATAATAAGCCGTGGGACGAGGACTTCAAGAGAATCATCAAGGTTCTCCTTTACACAGGAATGCGTTCGGGTGAATGCTTAGGACTTATGTGGGAAGATATTGACTTTGACGAAATGACGATCACGATCAACCACAATCTCACGGACGTAGGCGGTAAGCACACCCTCGGTTCACCGAAAACGGAGAGCAGCCGCAGAGTGATCGGTATGAGCGAAGTCCTTGCTTCTATTTTCAGGGAGCAGAAATCCTACATAGACAAGATGTCGGAAGCACTCGGAAAGAAGTTTGCTCACCCCGAAATGGTATTCACATCGGCACTTGGCAACTACCGTGACAGAAATTCTGTGTACCACTCTCTGAAACGCTTCACTAAGGGGACAGAGTTTGAAAATCTCACTCTGCACCAACTCAGGCATTGCAACGCTACGCTTTTATTGAACAACGGTGTTGACCTGAAAATCGTATCAGAACATCTCGGACATTGCGATATAGGTGTTACAGCAAATATTTATGCTGATGTTTTAAAAAGCACAAAGGCTAAGGTTGCTGATCTTGTAACGCTTAAACTTAATGCTTGAATCGTCATTCAAGCATAAAAAAATCCGTCCCGAATAACGAGACGGATTTAAAAAACTTTTTGATAAAGACCAAACAAGTACCAGAATACATTTGCAAGGTCTGAAAGTGCCGAAAATACGGCGTTTGCGTAAAGTTGGACTTAACGCTTTGAGAACTGAGGAGCGCGACGAGCAGCCTTGAGACCGTACTTCTTTCTCTCCTTCATTCTTGGGTCACGAGTGAGGAATCCAGCCTTCTTGAGGGTTGGACGAAGCTCGGGATCGAATTCGAGAAGAGCTCTTGAAAGACCGTGTCTGATAGCGCCAGCCTGACCTGTAACGCCGCCGCCTGCAACAGTGCAGATGATATCGAACTTCTCAACATTGTCTGTGAGAGCCAGTGGCTGACGAACGATGAGCTTGAGAGTCTCAAGACCGAAGTAATCGTCGATGCCTCTGCCGTTGATAGTAACATTACCTGAACCTGGGTAGATTCTTACTCTTGCTACGGAGTGCTTTCTTCTACCTGTTCCGTAGTAGTATTTAACCTTTGATTCGTACATTTAAAAGCACCTCCTGATTAAAGCTCGTAAGCAACAGGCTTCTGAGCCTCCTGCTTGTGGTTAGCGTCCTTGTAGGTTCTGAGTCTCTTGAGCTGAGCTCTGCCGAGGCTGTTGTTAGGGAGCATGCCGTTAACAGCGATCATCATAGCTCTGTCAGCCTGCTCAGCCATCATGTCCTTATAAGAGATGGACTTGAGTCCGCCGATCCAGCCTGTGTGCCAGTAGTACTTCTTCTGCTCGAGCTTTCTTCCTGTGAGAACAGCCTTAGCGCAGTTGATAACGATTACGTGATCTCCGCAATCAACGTTGGGAGTGAAAGTGGGCTTGTGCTTGCCTCTGAGAATGTGAGCAGCCTTAGCAGCAACACGACCGAGAGGCTGTCCCTCAGCGTCGAGGATATACCAAGTACGGCTTACTTCAGCGGGTTTTGCCAGTGTAGTTGACATAAATGTTTCCTCCTGTAATAAAATTTCGGAAGGAAAGCGAATTCGGAAACAAGAGGCAGAGCCTCCCAAAGAAGCGCCGAGGACCTGCCTCTTGCTTCCCGAAAAAACGCCTGTTCCTCCGCAGTGCAAGAATTATTATACACTATACTCTGCGATATGTCAAGGCTTTTTCGGAGATTTTTTTAATATATACCCTGTTATCTCTTGAAATCTCTCGCTTATGCTCTCTTTCTCTCTGTTTCTCGTGTTTTATTTCAGCTTTTTGCGGTAGAAAAACCGAGCGCTATTACGTGAAATTGTGTGCATTTTGACGCAGGATATCCATTTACTTTGCACAGGCGCAAAGTACGGAAAAACAGCGAAGCAGCTTTACAGCTGACCATTTTTGATTTTATTATATGTAATCATGCCAATTATTGCTGATTATACCGCTGAATCATTGACATATCTGCACAAACGTGCTACAATAAAAACACAAAAATTCATTTTTGGAGGAATTAACAATGAGAGGAAAAAACATCAGAAAGCTGATGGCAGGCGTTATGGGTGCAGCTATGACGCTTACAGCCGCAGCTTCAGCTGTTCATGCGGCAGTTCCTGCGGATGTTCAGCTCACAGGCGTAAAAACAGCAGATGCAAAAGAGGGCAAAGTAGTTTATGAGTTTGGCTTTGAGAGTGAAGACGATCTCAAGTACTGGTCAAACAGAGGCGGAGATGACACTACCAAGCTTTCTATTGCTACAGACGAGAAGAAGAGCGGTTCAAGCTCTCTCTGCGCAAGCGGAAGAAGTGAAAGCTGGAACGGACCTGCTTTCCGTCTTGACGGCGTTCTCGAGCCCAACACACAGTACTACATCAGTGCTTCCGTAAAGGGCAAGTACTACACAGGAGCTATGTTCAGCTTCCAGTACACTATCGATGGTCAGACATCATACTCAAACCTCGCTCAGAACCTCAACGGCAGCGACTGGCAGAGCATCAAGAATGTTCCTGTAAGCTACAGCGACGGTATGGAGGGCGTTTACGTTTACTTTGAGGGCGGCTCCGACGATCTTTATATTGATGATTTCAAGATAGTTGAAGCTCCTTCTGTAGATATTGAAAGCGATCTTCCTTCACTCAGCGAGATATATAAGGACAAGTTCAAGGTGGGTACAGCACTTACTCCCGATGATCTTGCTTCAAAGCCTTTCATGGATCTCGTTCAGAAGCACTTCGGCGAGAGCATCACAGTCGGCAACCAGATGAAGCCTGACTATGTTCTCAACAAGGAAGCTACACTGAAATACCTTGAGGAGACAGGCGACGACGAAACTCCTCAGATCAGCTTCTCACAGGCTAAGCCTGTTCTCAACTATGCAAGAAAATACGGTATCCCTGTAAGAGTTCACACTCTCGTATGGCACAGCCAGACTCCTGAGTGGTTCTTCAAGGAGGACTTCGATGAGAAGAAGGATTACGTTTCTCCCGACAAGATGAAGAAGCGTATGGAAAACTACATCAAGAGTTACTTCACAACACTTACAGAGCTCTATCCTGATGTTGACTTCTATGCCTGCGACGTTGTAAACGAGGCATGGACAGATGACGGTAAGCCACGTCAGGCAGGTCACTGCGGACAGTCCAATAACTATGCAGCTTCTGACTGGGTTGCTGTATTCGGCGACAACTCATTCATCGACTACGCTTTTGAGTATGCAAGAAAGTATGCTCCTGAGGGCTGCAAGCTCTACTACAACGACTTCAACGAGTATATGGACGGAAAGCTCAATGCTGTATGTGAGATGGCTGAGAGACTCAAGAAGGCAGGCAATATCGACGGTATCGGTATGCAGTCTCACCTTGATGTAAGACAGAGCCTTGACGCTGCATTCCCGTCACTCAATATGTACGAGAACGCTGTAAAGAAATATTCAGCTCTCGGTCTCGACGTTCAGATCACAGAGCTTGATGCTACAGTTCAGGAGAACTCAGGCGACAAGTACTTCGATATTCAGGCTAAGTACTACAAGGGACTCTTCGACATCTATGAGAAGTATGCTGACAAGATCTCAGCAGTTATCTTCTGGGGCGTTACAGATACAAAGAGCTGGAGAGCTTCACAGAATCCGCTTATCTTCGACAAGGACTTCATGGCTAAGCCAGCATTCAAGTCTATCGTAGAGGGCAAGACTGCTTCTGACCCTGTAAGAACTACTATTGCAGGCAGCGGCAGCAAGGTAACTACAACTACTACAACATCTGTAACTACTACTTCTTCCGAAACAACTACTTCAGCTACAACAACTTCAACTGTATCAACACCTGAGGGCACAACAACAACTACTATAGTAACAGGTGAGTTAAAGCCAACTATTGTTGGTGACTCCAACAACGATAAGGGTATCGACATGGGCGACGTTGTTATCATAATGCAGGCTCTTGCTAACCCCAATAAGTACGATGTCGGCGGTTCAGATGAGCACTGCCTTACAGTTCAGGGCAGAGCAAATGCTGATATTGCAGGCACAAGCAAGGGCGTTACAAACGATGATGCACTTGCAATTCAGGAGTATCTCCTCAAGAAGCGCGCTGCTCTTGATAAATAATGTATCCGCAATAACCGCTGTAAGGCGGTTGTTGAGCAGACATTAAATAAGATACATCAGTATTGCTGAGCTTTACATGATATAGTTTATAAAGGCTGCACGGCGAGTCCGTGCAGCCTTTTTTTGAATATATTGACATTTACGTTTTTGTATGATATTATATATTCGATATATCGGTCAATTCCGTGGCAAATGACTATTAATTGCAATTAAAGAGGAAGTTTTATATGAATAAAAAAACGCCATACTTTTTGAACTGACCCCAAAAAGTTAGACAAAGATTTAAAAGAAAATTTATGCAAAGCGACAAAGCGACAAAGCTTGGTCGCTTTGTTGCTTTATGCAGCT
>SFMO01000017.1 GCA_004554385.1 Ruminococcus flavefaciens | reverse complement strand
ATGGTGATACTTCCTTCTTTGCCCTCCTGACGACCTGCACGCTCATATATAGTCGCAAGGTCGGTGTACATATATCCCGGGTAACCACGACGTCCGGGAACCTCCTTACGTGCGGCAGAAACCTCACGAAGAGCATCGGCATAGTTAGTAATATCAGTAAGGATGACAAGTACGTGCATACCTTTTTCAAATGCAAGATACTCAGCGGCGGTAAGTGCCATTTTGGGTGTTGCAAGTCTTTCTATCGCCGAGTCATTGGCAAGGTTAATGAAAAGAACTGTTCTGTCAAGAGCACCTGTGCTGCGGAAGCTCTGTACAAAATACTCCGACTCCTCAAAAGTGATACCCATGGCAGCAAATACAACTGCAAACTGTTCGTCCTTGCCGCGAACCCTTGCCTGACGTGCTATCTGAGCAGCCAGCTGTGCGTGAGGAAGTCCGCTGGCAGAGAAAATAGGAAGTTTCTGACCTCTTACAAGAGTATTCAGACCGTCAATAGCTGAGACACCTGTCTGGATAAATTCCTGAGGATATTTTCTTGCAACAGGATTCATTGGAAGACCATTAACGTCGAGTCTCATCTCAGGTATAAGCTCAGGTCCGTCATCAATAGGCCTTCCGAGTCCATCAAATACTCGGCCCAGCATATCCTCTGATACTCCAAGCTCCATCTGGTGTCCCGAAAAAACAACGCTGCTATCCTGCAGGTTTATTCCTGCTGCATTTTCAAAAAGCTGGACAAGGGCATTTGTGCCGTCGATCTCAAGGACACGGCAGCGCCTCTTCTCTCCGTTTTTAAGTCTTATCTCTGCAAGCTCGCCGTAAGTTACATTCTCGACATCCTTAACAAGCAGCAGAGGACCTGCCGCTTCTTCGATTGTTCTGTATTCTCTTGGCATTAGTCTTCCTCCTTGTCAAGCAGCTCATTGAGCTCTGAGGATATTTCCACACTGAGCTTGTCAAATTCTGCGTCTGTTTTATTTTCTTCGATATATTTGAAACGTCCGATCTTTTCTCTTACTTCAAGATTGGCAACAGCCTCGACATCAGCACCTTTTGCGAGAACAGCCATTGCTTCGTCATTAAAGTTAAGAATGAGCTTCATCATATACAGCTGCTTTTTCAGACTTGTATATGTGTCAACTTCATGGAAAGCCAGCTGGTGAAGGAAATCCTCACGTATAGAACGTGCAGTTTCCATTTTTAAACGGTCATTTGGAGAAAGAGCATCCATACCAATAAGCTTGACTATCTCCTTTAGCTCAGCTTCGGCGTGAAGTATCTCCATAAAACGTGCTCTGAGCTTCATCCAGTCCTTTGACACGTTGTTATTATACCATTCAGCCAGTGAATCTGCATATAATGAGTAGCTTGTAAGCCAGTTTATTGCAGGAAAATGTCTTTGGTATGCTAGATTCGAATCAAGTCCCCAGAAAACCTTTACTATACGCAGGGTTGCCTGAGAAACAGGTTCTGAAATATCACCTCCGGGAGGAGAAACAGCACCTATAACTGAAAGAGCTCCTTCCCTTCCGGCTGAACCAGTTGAAACAACACGTCCTGCACGCTCATAGAACTGAGCAAGACGGCTTCCGAGGTATGCAGGGTATCCTTCATCACCAGGCATTTCCTCAAGACGTCCTGACATCTCACGAAGAGCCTCTGCCCAACGTGAAGTCGAATCAGCCATAAGAGCAACAGAATATCCCATATCACGATAGTATTCCGCGATAGTTATACCTGTGTAAACAGACGCCTCGCGGGCAGCAACAGGCATATCAGATGTATTTGCGATAAGAACAGTTCTTTCCATAAGGGATTTTCCTGTATTCGGATCAATAAGCTCGGGAAATTCATTCAGAACATCAGTCATTTCGTTTCCGCGCTCTCCGCAGCCGATGTAAACGATTATATCTGCCTCTGCCCACTTTGCAAGCTGATGCTGAGTTACAGTCTTGCCACTTCCGAAAGGTCCGGGAATGGCTGCAACGCCGCCCTTTGCTATTGGGAATAGGCAGTCAATTACACGCTGTCCTGTTACAAGCGGCATATTAGGTGAAAGCTTCTTTTTGTAAGGCCTTCCCTGACGAACTGGCCATTTCTGTAAAAGTGACAGTTTAATTTCTCCCTTAGCCGTCTCGATAACACAAACCGTATCATCCACATGGAATTCGCCTTCTGATATTTTCTTTACAGTTCCTTCAAGTCCGTTGGGGACCATTATTTTATGAAGAACGATGTCTGTTTCAGGAACTGTACCTATAATATCTCCGCCAACAACCTTATCTCCTGCTTTTACGGAAGGAGAAAACTTCCAGAGGTTATCTCTGTTTAATGAAGGAACTTCCACACCTCTTGCAAGATTATTTCCGCATACCGCTCTGATAGCAGCAAGAGGTCGCTGGATTCCGTCGAAAATACTGCCAATAAGTCCGGGCCCCAGCTCAACACTCATCGGTTCGCCTGTCGACTCGACATTTTCACCTGTCCCCAGACCTGATGTTTCTTCATAAACCTGTATAGAAGCACGATCACCGTGCATTTCGATTATCTCACCTATAAGTCGCTTTTCGCTAACGCGGACAACGTCAAACATATTGGCATCTCTCATGCCATCGGCAACTACAAGCGGACCTGATATTTTTACTACTGTACCTTTGCTGTTCATTTCTGCTTATCCGCCTCTTTCCTAATTTAATATATCCGAGCCAACAGCCTTTTCTACAGCCTCATGCAAAGCTCTGACGCCTTCACCTGTATTACCTTCTATTGCAGGTATCAGAACTATGGACGGAAGCTTGCTGCTCCGATATTTATTTATGGTATCTCTGACAAGTGCAGCTGCAGGCTCTGTAATATATATAACTGCAAAATCATTAGCTGCGAGCCTTGAAATCAGCTTGGTTATTTTTTCGGGTTCAGTTTCACGGAAAACAGAAAGTCCAAGAGCAGCAAAACCCGAAACACTTGCACTATCGCCGATCACGGCTGCTTTATACATATAGCTTTCTCATCCTTTCCATCATTGTTTCCTTGTCTGCACCGAACTCCTTGCATACTGTAAGTATGCGAAGGTTTTTGATCTCTGCTTCCTTGGCAATGAAGTATGCAGCGAGTGGTTCGCTCCCGAATGCCTGCATACGCGCAGATTCAGCAAGCTCCATTACGGCATCATCACACCATTTCTCATACTTTGCGGCGGATTCCTTAAGAAGAGCAGCTGCATTGCTGTATGATGTCCCTTCAAGAAAGCTGAACAATGAATCTGTACCACTGAGAGCCGCTTTTATAAGCTGTTCCTTATCAATCTCACGACTTCCGCACAAAGCATTTTCCATAAACTGGGCGCTTTTACCGAGAAGGCAGCATCTGTAAGCGGTCTTTATGTCAGCACATACTATAAGCAGTTCGGCATAATTTTGCATAAAGCTGTTTCCGAGATCATCAGCACTTTTCTGTATTGCTTTAAGAGCTGATGTATCTATAAGTGAATCAGAAAGCTGACCATCAAGTGTCTGAGTTATCAGCTCATATGCTTCGGCAGCGGTATTCTGCAAATAGTCAGGCAATTCAGTATATTCTTTTGAATTGATAGCATCAACAAGAGTTGAAAGCTCAACGTTTGATGGCTCGATATAATACTGCTTTGGATCCCTGTTTGAAATAATCGCCTTCAAAACAGCTTTAAGATTATGAAAATCATTTTTATACAGCAATATTTCCAGCTCTTTACATTCAGGTGCATATTCTCTCAGCATATTCCAGACGTCAGAAAGAGTGTCATTACCGCTCGAACCGCTTCTTGATGAAATAATAGAAGTAATCTCAGCCTTGCTTCTTGAATTAATGAGCTGATCTATATCGTTCTTAGTGAGCAGAGTATTCTCCATTGCTCTGACAGCGCCTACAGCGTCTGCATATTTTGTATTACTCATTATCTCACCTACCGAAAAAGTACTCTTGCGATCGTATCTCTTATCTCATCCTTTTCTGATTCAATAACAGCTCGGAAACTGCAATTTTCCGAGATAAGTCCATAGCTAAGTATAAATCCATCTTCAATGTCTGCTGCTTCATCCGAAAGGCTGATACTTCCGCCATTTTGTTTAATGTGCTCATTGAGCTCGTTTTCAAAATTATCCGGCACTCTTGCAAGATCCTTTGAACATAGGTGTATCACGCCCTTTTCCGGCTGACTATGACGTTCTGCAAGCTTTATGATGAGCTGAAAATAATCATTATCAGGCAAAGAATCAAGCTTCTCAATAATTTTTTCTACAGCCTGATCGATAAGACTGACCTTACATGCAAGGATCCTTCGCTTCATATCAGCGTCAGTGGAATTACAGGCATTTTCAAAGTCTTTTTCTGTCTTTTCCTTTGCCTTGTACATAAAATCCTCATAAGCTGACTGAGCTTTTTTATCTCCTTCAGCTTTAATAGCTGCCGCCTTGCTTTTGGCAGCTTTAAGGATCAGCTCTTCCCCCTGCTGCTGCTGTGTTTCGATGAGGTTAAGAATTTCGTCAAGTCCTGACATATCCCCACCCCCATTAAACTGCGATGTTCAATATCATAAGAACTGATATAAGAAGTGCAAGAATTGCGTATGTCTCTACCATTGCAGCCATAATAATAGCCTTACCATTGTGATCAGGCTTCTTTGCGGTGATGCTTACACCTGCAGCCGCTGTTCTGCCCTGCATTATACCGGAAATGAGACCAACTACAGCAATAGGAAGTGAAGCTGCAAGAAATCCGAGTCCCTGCTGAACAGTAAGCTCAGCGGCACTTCCGCCAAGGACACCTGTACGAAGAAGAATGAACATAGCAGCGATAAGACCGTAAAGTCCCTGTGTACCGGGAAGAAGCTCAAGAACAAGTACCTTACTGAACTTTGAGGGATCTACAGAAACCACTCCTGAAGCAGCTTCACCTACAAGGCTTACACCTTTTGCAGAGCCAATACCTGCTAAAAGTGCTGCAAGAGCAGCTCCTATGATCGCTAATACTAAACCGTTAGTCATTTGAATTTTCCTCCTTGAATTTTATATACTTAGTATTTACAGTGAGCGGTGAAAATTCTCTGCCGCCACCTGTGTAAAATTTACTGAATAGCTCAACAAACTGAAGTCTGTCAGTGTGAACATAGGCTCCGAGAAGATTTATCGCCAGATTCGCAATATGACCGACTACAAAAACTACAATCAGAAGAATGAGCTTGAATATTTTGTTTTCAGGCATAGTGCCTATGAGATTGATTACGCTTGCTATACTTCCTGTTGCAAGTCCGAGAGCAAGCAGACGCGAATACGAAAGAATATCTCCAAAATAGCCTGTTGCAGTATTGTAAAGTGCATATAAGCCTCCGAAGAACTTTCCGAAAATTGATTTAGACGTTCTTCCGGCTGTAAGGACAAGCATTATAACGCCGGCAATGAGCATATAAATGCCTGTTTTGCTTAGTACTTCGGGTACCGAAATGAACATTCCTGCCCCGAGAGGAGCAACTCCGAGAACTATAAGGTAAATCGGAAGCGCATCAAATACGGCATCAAGCTTTTTACCGCTGTCCCATGTCATTTTAAAAGCAACTGCAACACCAAGGAACAGGTGAAGTATACCAAGCCCGAATGATACAAGCAATAGTTTTACAGGAT
>SFMO01000016.1 GCA_004554385.1 Ruminococcus flavefaciens | reverse complement strand
TCTGCGGAGGCAGAGAAACACGGCGAGCTTAATATTCTAACAAAAAAGTCATTATTGAAAGGAGATACCCATGAAAAAAGTTTTTTGTATGGTGATGGCGCTCGTGCTCCTTCTTCCGATAAATTCGCTCGGTTTTGAGGGACGCGCAGATGACGAGGTGAATATGCAGGGCTGTTCACATATTGGCAGAACACTCTTGTCAAGTTATACAACCTATAGCAGGTATAACGACTCGAATCACCGTGTCAATGTCATAAACGCTGTAAGTGCACAAGTTGCGGCACAATCATACAGGTAACCGAAACGTACTACGAATCTCATGCGCTGTTAACAGTCGGGCAGTGTGACGGCACAACAACAACATTGCGGCACTTGTGTTCATTATGCAGCTATGAGTCTGTAAACACATACCCATGTCAGGGGTCCGGTTGTCCATATGCGCACAACGAGCTCAACAGTGATCATACTGTAGCATTCTGCTGTGACCATCGTCATGCGCACGACTGATTCCATGACCTGCTCCGCGCCCGCAGTCTCGGGCGGGGAGCGCAATAAATCAATAAAACAGGAGGTAAATTTATATGCTCGCCCCATTCAAAGTTCTTCTTTCACGACGCATATTCGCCTTGGTTATTGCCGTGCTCATGGCTGTAACCGCAGGATTTTTCATAATAACTTTTACAGTCTGCAAGACGACAGCCGCAACCTCTATCGATCCATCGCAGGAAGTCAATGCGCTGCAGCCGGAAGATTTCACGACATGTGCCATGCTGCTCAAAAACAACAGGGTATATTCCTCAGATAAGGATATTGCAGAACGTGTTTCGCATATATCCGATGCCGTTACGGCAGCCTCAAAATCAGAATATGCATTGCTTACTGATAAGCGCACTCTCGTTCTAGGGTATTGCAAAGATCTTGAACCTGTTCACGATAAAGACATGCACCGCTTAAACAGCGATACAATTCCATCGGATGATCCGATGATAAGATATCTGATGCTCTACAATCTTACCTATCCAAACGACATGGGGCTTTATGAGGCTGTCTGCAGTAAATTCAGCGTGCAGACAGATGGCGAATACACGCTGCGCGAGGTAAGAATATCCTTTAAGAAAAGTCTGTACCGCTCAGGTTTCCAATGCGCATCATCGATTCCAAACGAAGTGATTTTCTATGACAATGATATTGTTTCAAAACAGGGGGACAGGCTGGTGCTCTTCGGAGCTTTCAGAGCCATAAAATGGAAACCAGGCAAGGAGATTGGGTTTGCTTTTGGCGCGCCTTTTGCCAACAGCAGCCTGTTTCCCGACTATCCGGGGTATATATCAGTTGTTAAAGTCCCGGATGGCCTGACAACAGAAGAATACCTCGAAACAGACGAGGGTAATGAGAAACTCGGCGACACCGTTGAAATGTTTGAAAAAAACGCTCACTCAGTCCCTGTGGTGCTGACCGACAGCCTCATGAGCATATATAAGTTTAACACCGGCAAAACTCCGATTATAGAAGGACGTGCTTTCAATAGTGAAGAATACGCTTCAGGCGCGCAGGTCTGCGTAATAAGCACAGCGCTCGCAAATGAGAACAATCTCACTGTCGGAGATACAATTGACATACAGTTCTATAATCGGGGAAAGCTGAACACGGAAGGCATAAAGCTGCCTTCGGAAATTGATTTCTATGCTCCTTACTTTAGGGGAATAACGCCCATAACTGATTCCATGAAATACAAAATTGTCGGAATCTATGAGAGCGACAAGTTTCTTTTCGGGGAACACGACTTTACGCCAAACACCGTATTCATACCGAGCGCATCGATGACGGACGAGGCTGTCCGTGAAAACCTGAACGCCGATTGGGAACCGATGTCTACAAAGCTTACATCTGTTATTATAGAGAATGGCAAGCTTTATGAGTTCCGCGAAGAAATGGAATCGCTCGGGTATGGGGACTGCTTCCTCTACAGCGATGAAAACGGCATGACCGATGTTTTCCTCGCGGCCGTCGAGCGTGAAAACCATATTAAGCCCATATTCTGCGCCTCAGCCATCGTT
>SFMO01000118.1 GCA_004554385.1 Ruminococcus flavefaciens | reverse complement strand
TCCCGTTCGTCCACAGTCATGACATATTTTTGTGAGCTGAGCAAAAGCTCTTCTACTTCCTGAATGACCTCACTGCCCATTGTTACATCATCCTTAATGTACAGAAAGCCATCAAAAGCATCTGAAAGGATCATTTGGTAAATACTGCGTTCCGCTTCGGAGTGCTCGTGTTCACACTGTGTGAAATGGCACAATGGTGCAAGTACGATGCAGTCACAGCCTGCCTGATTTACCTGAGCAAGAGCGCCACGCACAATGTTTCGGATATGATTCCGTGCAAGAATAGATATCACAATTCCGATCAATGGTTTCTTTTTCATGATCTTCTCACCTCATAAAACATTTCTTGGTAAAATTATAGCACATTTATCGTAAAATTGCAAGACAATATTACAATTGCTTTTGAAATTTATGTATGCAAATACGCACGATAATATATTGACAATTTATACTCAAAACTGTATAATTTCACTATAGAGCTATTCATGATTCGCATAAACAAAAAAATATAATCAGGAGGGTATTTATGAAAACAAGAAATAAGATTACCGCCGTATTGCTTTCATTTGCAATGTGCATCACACCAATAGCGGCACAGAGTGGACACTTCTTCACTTTGCCTGTCACCATCACCGCTTCTGCTGAAAGCATCAGCGATATGCCGGCAGAATATCAGTATGCTGCTGACTGGATCTGGCAGAACCGCATCAAGCGTGAGCAGTCCACAGTCCGCCGCAATACATTATTTGACCAGATTGTTGCTGGAAAGGGTACGATCAATTATGTAGTGAAGTGGCAGTCCTATAAGACCGTTACCTATGAGCAGCGGCAGAAGTTTGAGAAAATTCTTTCTAATTGTATCAATGCGTGGAATGACTGGCTTGCAGGCTATGAAAACTGGCCTTATGAACATATTGATGTAAAGATCGTGGGTTGGGCGGTCATCGACAAGAGCTGTCTCCTTGATCTGCATGATGACGAAGTTGTATATACGAACACAAAGTATTATGATGCACAGTACGATACTTCAAATGGCAGAGATACTATTCCGGACAGAGAGCCATACGCACCATCGGAGCTGTCACGCTTTGACCACTTTGCAGAAAACGGATATGAATATCCGGGCGGACTGGACAAGAGATTTGATATGTATATGTGGGCTACACAGGGATTTCCGGATATCGGCGGCTGCGGCGGTGACTGGGGACAGCGTCTTTCAGATACAGCTTATCTTGGTATGATTCAGAACGGCAGCCTTCATGTTCTGGAGCATGAGATCGGTCACGGTTTCGGCATGACGGATTTCTATGGTGGTGAAGGCGAATCAGACGGTTTCCCGCCAGGAGGTTTTCCGGGCGGAGAAAATTCTATCATGATGGCAGGCTCTGCGGCAAAAATTACGGATTTCGACGGCTGGATGCTTCGCTATATGTGGAGCAAGATCAAGGACGATGCCGAAAGATTTGACCTTGCAAATGCACAGCCTGAGCCTACCGAGCCCTCTTCCGAACCAGCCACACAGCCATATGAAGGACTTGCAAGCGGCTATTTTATGGGAGATATAAATAGCAACGGTCAGATAGACGTTGGTGATGCTGTACTTCTGCAAAAATGGCTGCTGGCAGTTCCTGATACATATTTGCCGAACTGGAAAGCAGGAGATTTGTGTAAAGATGACAGGCTTGATGTATTTGACTTGTGTTTGCTGAAAAGTCTGCTTGTTTCCGGTGAGACGCCGGAATGGGTAAGTGATAATGATGAACCGCAGGTACAGGGCGAATTTATCACCGCAAATATGGCAAAGCACGGTGCTTCTCTCCCGACACAGGGCGACGCAAAGCTTGTTGTATTCTATGTGGATTTCCCGGACTGCCGCTATGATTATGAGCCTACACTTGACGAGCTGAATCAGATATCCTTCGGAGCAGCGAATGAAGCAAGCAACTGCTATCCCTTTGAAAGCTTTCCGGCATTTTACGAACGCGCTTCAAAGGGCAGTATGAATTTCACAGGACAGGTGTTCCGCTATACCACGAAGAAAAATCAGTCGGCTTATGATACCGATAAGGTCAAGATCGCTGAGGAGTGCTATGAGGCGTTCAAAGATCAGGTTGACTTCTCGCAGTTTGACGGCAACGGTGACGGCAGAATTGATGCAACACTCTTTACCACTCCCACAAAGGCAGGAGATGATAACTGGTGGCCGTGTGAGGGCGCATTCGGCGATCCGGATTACCGTGTGGACGGCGTTGGCATAGGACACATTATCACCGGCAATGCACAGATTGAGGGTACTGATAATTATGTGAACTATATCAGCTCCTATTGCCATGAGCTCGGTCACTGCACAGGTCTGCCGGACTATTACCTCTTCACAAATCCCAGCGACGGTGAAGGGATGCACGGCACTGCCGGCATCGAGCTGATGGATATGGATGCAGGCTCGGATTTTGGCGCATTTTCCAAGCTGATGGAGGGATGGTATACACAGGATCAGGTACAGGTATGGTATCCCGAAGAGGGGACAAAGACCTTTACGCTCCGCAATGCGCAGACGGATGCAGGAAATTGCCTCATCATTCCCAATGGACAGCTTGCCGATGATTACTTCTCAGAATATTTTATCGTGGAGTATGCTACAAAGGACGGCAACAACAGCGGTATCGGGAGAAATACAGTGTGGTGGCAGACCGCAGGCGAGGGCGTTCGCATCTATCACATCGATGCAACGACCGAGTACGGCTGGAACACCTATTTCCGCTATGCAAGCGGCAGCGAGTTCACCAATCAGGATCAGGGCAGACGGCTTATTCGCATAATTGATGATACCGACACGGATAATTTCTACCATACAGGCGATACAGTGACGGGCAGCATTTCCGGCTTCCATTGGTATGATGCAAACGGTGGTCAGACCGTAGACACCGGATTCTCCATTGAGATAGGCGAGTCAGCGAATGGCGCTTACACCGTTACGGTCAGAAAATAATTTGCTTTTCTTCTCTCTATCTGCACAATCAGAGAGCTGAAATATTGAGATTCCTTGGGTTTTGGGTTAGCTGTCGAAAATAAACACAGATCATCTTCTTATTATCCGTACTGCCGGGGGCATTTTGGCGCTGAAATAGTATGATTTCCACAGAGACTTTGTGATTGCAATTGAATGTAGTCTATTGGCGCGCCTGTAAACCGTTCCGTACAAGTCCATTTCAGCGTTATGGCGCGCGCCACAATGACAGCATACCCTTTTGAAACTGAATAACAGACAAAGACCTGAGATTTGCTCACACAAGCACTTCTCAGGTCTATTCTTTTTCAGGCGGTTAGTTTTCCGCTCCGCAGGCTCGGACAGCTCTGATGGGCATTTCCGTTCGTCTGAGGTGGATGTCAAGCAGAGGTCGGCTCTGCGATCCCGTGTTCTGCTTCATACTCCCTGATACGGCGGTAAAACGTATTAGCCGACAAGTCCATTCTCCGCATAAAGTCCCTGCCCGTGATATTCTTCGACTTCCATTCCCCATAAAGCTGACCGAACCTTGTCCAGTCGATTTCAATGGGTTTCCGTCCCGTGTACTTGCCCTGTGTCTTGGCGATCTCGATACCCTCACGCTGTCGCTGTTTGAGCTGTTCACGCTCCAATTGCGAGAGGGCAGCAAAGACGGTAAGCATAAACTTTCCCGACGGAGTATCGGTGTCGATATTTTCCTTGTGGCTGACGAGGGTAACGCCCTTTTCGGTAAGGGTGTCAATGATGTTCAGCAAGTCTTTTGTGGAGCGTCCTAAACGGCTGATACTCTCGATGTAGAGGGTATCTCCGTCACGCACATAGTCAAGCATAGCGTGAAGCTGTGGGCGGTCTGCGTTAGCTCCTGACAGCTTTTCGGAGAAGATGCGGTCAACCTGATAGCCGTCCATGATCTCCTGCTGTCTTGCTGTCTCCTGATGTTCCGTAGAAACACGGATATATCCTATTTTGCTCATACATAAATCCTTTCTTTATTCAAGCTGATTTTTCTTTCTTTTGGCAGCCTGTTCATTCTGTAAGTAGCGATCAATGGTTTTCTGACTGTCACGCTTCTGCCGTATCTGCCGTGCAAGCCTGTCCGCTTCTTTCTTGTAGTAATTATACTCGGCTGAACGTTTTTCAAACTGCTCTCTGAGTTCGGTCTGCTGTTTACGCAGAGTTTCTGCCGTCGGAGTTTTTGTGTCGGGAAACATTGTTTTCACCTTAGCAAAAGCCGCTTTGTATTGCTCCAATTCATAGGAACATTTCTTGGCGAATTTCTGCTTTTCCTTGCCCGTTAGAGAAAGATAATGCTGATAATGCCCCCTATACTTGAAATACTCCTCAACAACAGGAATTTGTTCCGTGATCCTGTCGAATTTTTCTTTAATATCGTCCATAGCGTTTGTTGCGGTCATACGCTTTGCAAAGGAGTGAGTTTTTTGTACTACACCCAAGAACAGATAGACCGGGCGAACCAAGCCGACCTTGTTTTGTTCCTGCAATCGCAGGGGGAACCGCTGGAACGCGCCGGACAGGAATATAATGAGCTATTCAATAGTATCCGTCCCCGTGAGTTTGACGGTTCGGCTCTTTCTTTCCCGATGATGACTGCGGACATTCATCTGCACGATCATCAGAAAAATGCTATCGCTCATGCAATGTTTGGCGGTAATACGCTGTTTGCTCACTGTGTCGGTGCGGGCAAGACTTTTGAAATGATCGCTACTGCTATGGAAAGCAAGCGTTTGGGACTTTGTACTAAGAGCCTGTTTGCTGTGCCGAATCATCTGACGGAGCAGATCGGTGACGATTTCCAGAAGCTCTATCCGGGTGCTAACATTCTTGTTGCGACCAAAAAGGACTTCAAGAAAGAGAACCGACAGCAGTTATTCGCTAAGATCGCCACAGGCAACTACGATGCAGTTATCATCGGTCACTCTCAGCTTGGCAAGATTCCTGTTTCTAAGGAGAGACAGGTCATGACCATTCAGACGCAGATCGACGATATTCTGCAAGGCATTGAGGAACTGAAAAAGAGCGAAGGCTCAAAGTTCCAGATCAAGGCTATGGAGCGTACCCGTAAGAGCCTGCAAAAGCAGCTTGACAAGCTAGAAAAGGCTAATCAGGACGATACGCTGACCTTTGAACAGCTCGGAATCGACCGTCTGTTCATTGACGAAGCCCACGAGTTCAAAAATCTGTTCGTCGCCACAAAATTGCAGAATGTAGCCGGAATTTCCAATTCGGCTTCACAGAAAGCACTTGATCTTTTCCTCAAATGCAGATACCTCGATGAAAAGACAGGCGGCAAGGGCGTTATCTTTGCAACTGGCACGCCCTACGCATCACCTTATCAACACTAAAAAATACCGAAATTCCGCACTTTTTCAAATGCTGAATTTCACCTCAATACCTGTTTCATCGGATATAAGCACGACATCAATCATAGCTGCCGCTACATCGTGCTTCTCCTGCACCGTCAGTTTATCCCACTGCTTCATAGGTTCTTCCAAAGGCTTTGTGTCGATCGCCTTACGCTTACGGCACATAGTCTGCATTTTTTTATCAAGCTCCGACTTCTGTTCGTGCAGGGCGCTCACACGCTTCTGAATGTAGTCAAAGAGTACGCTGTCCGCATCAGCGAGCTTTTCCATGAGCTTCTGGATCTCGCCGTCAATGCGAATGATTTCCGTCTTGATACTCTCTGTTTCGGTGTCGGGCTTGCTGTCCTCACGCTTTGCGATTTTGAGCTGTTCGATACGCTTCTGCATTTCTTTCAGCACAGCGTCCTCGACCTGTCTCGGCTTTAACTGAATGGGTGGAGTGGGACAGCCGTTCAGCGTGAACTTGCCGTAGTCGATGAAGCGATGATACACCACACCTTTTCTGTTCGCACAGTGATTGAAGTGCATCGCATAGCCACAGCAGGCACATTTCACCATACCCACAAGCCAAGAGTTCATAGCCTTGCTGTTTGTCGGGAACTTGCTCTGGTGCGATTTTCTGTCCTGCACCCTCAGCCACGTTTCCGCAGGCACAAGCCCCTCATGGTAGGCTACCTTGACAAAATGCGTATCATCAAGCCCAGCGTGGACAAACAAGCCGTGAATACCGTCATAGGCTTCAATATCGTCAAGCATTTCATATCCTTTGGAAAGAAAATAGCGATAGACCTCTTTGTCAGCCCTCACATACAGCGGATTTTCAAGAATACGGCTCAGGTGTGACCTGTCAAGATTGGAAATGCCTGTTTTCGTGCGTGGTGTCGGTCTTGAAGCATTAATACCGTTCTCTGTCATGTAGCGGATAATATCGGTTAGAGAGTTCTCAGGGTGCTGATACAGGTCATACGCCACACGCACCGCCTCGGCATTCTCCGAGGGAACAAGCACCGAGCCTGTTTTGCCGTTAATAGTCCGTCTTTCGGGAGTGTAGCCGAACTGAACTTTACCGCCCTGATAAAAACCTGTTTCCCTTGCCTTAGTCTGGAAGGCATCGGCTACACGGGCAGCGATCGTCTCACGCTCAAACTCCGCAAAATTCAGCAGATTATTCCTCATCATACGCCCCTCTTTTGTCTCCGTATTGAACGGCTCAGAGAGCGAATAGACGGTCACGCCGTAGCGGTCAAGCTCGTCCGTGATGTTAAGATACTCACGCATATTACGGCTGAAACGGTCATACTTCTTCACGATGATTCTGCTGATAAGCCCCTCACGGGCATCGCTCATCATCTGCATGAATGCGGGACGGTGCATCACATCTTTGCCCGACTTGCCGTCATCGCAATAGATACGATAATCGCATTCTCCCACAAATCTGATACACTCCTCCTTTTGTGCGGAAATGGACAGCGAATTGTTGCCCTTATCCTTGTCGCTGACGGATCGACGAACGTAAATTGCCGTGATACCGTCGTTTGTTTTCGTTGTTCTTTTCATTGTTGACCTCCAATTGCGTTTGCAATCGGACGGTTGGTTTTACATCTATATCATAGCGCAACCGTCCGAAAATTGCAACAGCGTTCTTGTAACTGTAATCATTTTTCGGCAGATTGCCAGATCATTCAGTTGTTTCTTCTGTTCCGTTGCGGCGCATTGCACCGAGGAAAATATCGTACATCTTGTTGATCTTCTGCTGTCTGATGGTTTCAGGAACATCATCGGGATAAGTCACCCTGACTTTGATACCCTCGTCAGACACATAGTCAACTGCCTTCTCTCTCTTTTCTACGGCAGATGTTGTATTCAAATTTTTAGTCCTTTCCGACAGCTTTTTCTTTCTCGCTGTCTTTCATTTCGGGTTTGGTAATCAGCATCATCGCATCTTTCAGCTCATGCTGAATTGTGTAAGTGTCGCAGTACCAGTTATCTACATACCGCTTGCAGACGGCAAGCTGAATGTCAAGAGGTCTGCGGCGGAGTGTACCCTCTGTCATACGCAGGAGCTTTGCGACAGCAGGCAGGAAATAAAGACAGTCATCGCACTTATGCTCCGCTATCTCCCTACGCTGTTCGGCATAATTGTCCGAGGTGAATTTTGCGATTATTTCATCAACGGACTCTTTGTAAATGCCGTCATAGTTGAACAGCATACGGTCTTTATCGAAACGCCCTTTGAACGGGATACCGCTTGCGGCGAGGGCAATGCTTATCAGCTTTCATCGGTCTATGTCGTGCCGCTTTGTGCGGGTCTGTGTCTGCTCCGGCTGGTCGGCGCGGAGTGCAATATCCACGCATTTGCGGATTTTTTGAAGTTCGGAAACATCGGCGCGGGTATCTTTCAGTTTGGCATAAT
>SFMO01000117.1 GCA_004554385.1 Ruminococcus flavefaciens | reverse complement strand
TAGCCGTCACCGTCAAGATACTGACCAAGCTCTGAGGTATAAGAAGTCGGCTTGAATTTGTAAGTCCAAGCTCCGTTGCTTTTACTTGCTGATTGCTCGCAATAGTAGTAACTGCCGTCGGTACTGCTTCCTCCGCCGAAATAAACATAGTTGTCAAGCTCCTCCCAACGGGATTTATTGTCATACCAATATACGAACTCATACTCCGCATTGAAAATGTCCTCAAGCAAATCCTCTGTATCGCTTTTGAACTTCCAATACTTGATATCGCCGTTATCATCGGCATCAAAATCATAGTAATACGCACACAGAAAAGCCCACAATTTGTAGCAATCGAAATCATATTGCGGCTTCCAATCGTAAACCGAAGATTTGCCCCAGTACCAGTTGTCGGGTTTATCTTTAAGGTCTTTTTTCTTAGCACCAAAAGCAGTCAGACCTTTTTTCCAATCAGAAGTATCGCTGACTTTAAGTATTTTCTGATTGAAGTCATAAACAAGCTCCGTGTAATACTTTTCAGCTTCGGAAAGGTCATAGTCCTGCGCCGCATAAGTACCGAGAGTAAAACCACCGCCTGAAACTATGGAGCTGAAAATCATGATGATAAAAGCAAACACAAGAAAGATAATAAGTATCGGAACAGCTATTGCTGCAAAGAACTTTTTGACTTCCTTTTCGTAGACATTTTTCACGAATTTGAAAGCCGACTTGAATCTCTCAGCCACCGTTTTTTTAGTTTTCTTATTTTGGGGTTTACGCTTCTTTCTCTGCTTGTATTTATCGTGCTTTTCATTCAGCTTGTTTTCCTGCCGATTGAGTTTTTTATTGGATTTTGACTTTTCATCGGACAGGCGATCACGCTTTTTTTCTTCTCGCTGTAACCGCTGAGGCTTACTTATCTTATCTTTGAAAGGTTCAGCTATTCTGCGTTTTACCGAGTCTATCGCATGAAGTACGTCATTGTCCTGATCTTCATTGACAGCTTTCTGCCAGGCAGAGGCTCTCATTCGCTTTACCGAATATGAGGCAGGCTTTAATGCAAGCAAGCCGGGACGGGAGTTTCTGCTGATCTTTTTCTGATTACGCAGTTCCTTAACACGGAATTGCTGTTCTGTTTTTAGCTGTTTACGCTCAAATTTCAGCTCACGCTTTGTCTGCTTATATGCCTGCAATCGGCGCTTGTTCATCGCCTTGCGTAGCGTATTGCCCTTGTCTTTTACAATTCGGGCTTTATACTCCGCCTTTGCTTTCTTCAAATCGGCTTTTGTCGCAGCCATTTTCGGCTTCTGAGTTTTCGCCTTATAGAGCTTGTTATCAGCTTTCTTTAGCTGTAACTTCGCTTTTTCGAGCTTATACTGCTTCTTTGTTTTCAGGTGATTGTGCGTACCCTTGACAGCATCGGCCGCCGTGCGGCCCATAAGAAACACGCCACGGTGATAATCGTCAACCGCTTCACGGGTGTATTTCTGTTTGAGCTTATTGCGTACTTCACGCTGGGCGGTATCGGCGGTTTTGATACCGCCAGTTTCCGCTGCGAGAGCTGTATCGACCGTCGTCTGAGCTACATCATGTACTGCAAAATTCACAGCACGGGCGTTTGCCTTGAACAGCTTACCATTGAATGTCTTTGGCTGCCATGATTTGATCGTCCGTGTGACGGACGGTTTATCGCCCTGAATGCGGTATTTTGCATTTGCAAACTTATGAATGATACCCCGACCGCCGTGATGCGTTTTCTCATCACGGACGATATATGCACGGGTACGAAAGCGACCTCTGGTGTTTGCTTCACGGCGGAAGTCTATCTGAAACTGCTTCGACCGTCTGCTGACTTTATCGAAACGTGCCTGCGCTCTACGGAGGTTATTCTCTTTTCTATGTAAGCTCATAAGTCCTCCATTCTACGCAGTTTACGCACTCTCAGTCGGCTTCGTGGTCATAAGTTTATACATCTCCGTATCTGTCGGGAAACGGTCTGTAAACGGCAGAAGCACCTTATCATAGCGGATAAGTCCCTCGCCCGGACCGCTGTTTGTTACAAACTTCATCTGTTCCTTAGAAATATGAAGCTTTTCAGCGAGAATGTCTCTGTCTCCGGCAGCCTGATTGAGCATATACACAAAATCAGAGTTATCAAAGATATTCTCGACCTCCTGAGAAGAAAGCAAGTCCTTGACATTTTGCGTGATACCGGTCGGCACACCGCCCCATTTACGGAAACGCTTCCATATTTCTGCGCTGTACTTCGCTGTCTGTTCCTCTTTCAAAAGGAGGTGGAACTCATCAATGTAGTAGCGAGTGATCTTCTTTTTCTCACGGTTAGCGGAAACTCTGTTCCAAACAGTATCCTGAACGATCAGCATACCAACCTTCTTGAGCTGATTGCCAAGCTCCTTAATATCAAAGCAGATGATACGATTGCTCATATCAATATTGGTACGATGATTAAAGAGGTTCTGGCTTCCATTTACGAACATTTCAAGGGAGTTTGCCACTCTCAGAGCTACCTCGCCCTCGTCTTTCAGCTCACGCTGCAAATCGGAGAGAAGCGGCATCTTTTCAGGTGTAGGCTCATTCTCG
>SFMO01000015.1 GCA_004554385.1 Ruminococcus flavefaciens | reverse complement strand
GATTTTGTCGGCGTTTTCATTTTGTCAATTCGCTTTTTGCACAAACTTTTTGCTCACTTTTGTACATCATTTTCTTTGAATTCTTGTTTGATTTTTTATGCGGGGTAAATGCCAATATCGCTTAAGTTGTTGGCATTGATCAGGAGTATACCTGTCATTTCCATAGAGCGAATATCCTTTCCGAGAATACAGCCGCTGCGAGAACAGCTATCTCACAGACCTGAAGAAACCAACCGCATAGGTCGCCTGTTATGCCGCCGAAATCACGATACGCAGTGTGCCTGTGCCATAGCAGGACAAGTACAGCAGACGCTGCGGCAGCTGCTGTCTGTACAGGCTGAATGACCGCCGCAGCTGAAATGGCTGCCGCAGAAAAAAATATCTCCGCTGTAATGGTAATATTCTTGTGTGACGGACGAACAAAGCTTTGCAGAGAGCCTTCCTTTTTTGCAGCCTTGAAGGTAACAGCAGTCAGACCGCTGAGGGCTCTGGAGAGCACATATCCGCAGGCAATGACAGCCGCAGACTTAACAGTAAATATCTGCGTGAAAAGTGCGGTCTGTATAATGAGGTATAAGCACAGCTTTATAACAGCAAATGATCCTATGTGGGGGTCTGACATTATCTCAAGGCGCTTTTCCTTGTCTGCGTAGGAAGCACGGGCGTCATTAACGTCACAGAAGCCGTCCATATGTATGCCGCCAGTAACAAGGACAGGCAGAAAAACAGCACCTGCCGCAAAGAGAAGCTGTCCGATGCCAAGACAGTCACAGACTATCCGCCAGACTATGAGAAGTCCGCCGATGACTGCGCCGATAAGTGGGAAGAAGCATAGGGCATATCTGCGGTTTTCTTCCTTCCATTCCACTTTGGGCACGGGGATACGTGAATACATAAGAAATGCAGAGCACAGTGATCTCAGCATGGTATCTCTCCTTTCAGCAGCACAGGGATACCGTAAACACATTCGACAACATTGTCGGAAAACTCAGCGATACGCCTGTTTATGGAACCAAGTACCCGAATGTATTCAGCAGTTCCCTCCGCATAGTCTATACCGTCGCTTCCCACCTGATTTGTTACGATGATAAGCTCTGCGGCTGTGTCGGCAAGCAGTTTTATGCCGCTGACTATCTTATCCGCGGGACAGCATATCACACTGTCCGAAAACATCTCATTTGCACAGAGATTTCCCATACATTCAAGCAGAACAGCGCTTTTACGGGGCAGCTCTGTCTCATGTATGTCAGTATATTTTTCAAGAGTTTCAAAGCCCTTTCTCTCACGCATTTTCCGGTGCCGCGAGATCGCCTCAAGGGCTTCCTCGCCGAAGGGCTGCATAGTTGCGATATATATTTTTCTGCCGCAGAAGCCGTCAAGGAGCTTTTCCGCAAGGCTTGATTTTCCGCACTTTGAACCGCCTGTAATGAGAGTGGTCATGTGAGCTCAGCATACCTTTCTATATTGGTTTCGTCGAATCTGTGGGAGTTCCTGTACAGCGCCAGTGCACCGTCAAGAAGTGGCAGCAGCAGTACACCGCCTGTGCCCTCACCAAGGCGCAGACCTGCATTTATTGGAGCAGTCAGTCCGCAGTACTCAAGAAGTCCCTTGCCTGCAGGCTCGCCCGAACAGTGACTTGCCAGCATATATTCCCTGCACAGAGGAGCTTCACAGCAGGCAACAGCCGCCGCTGCTGCCGAGATAACACCGTCTATGACAACGGGTATATGGTAGTAAGCGCCGCCGAAAAAAAGACCTGTCATGGCGGCTATTTCAGCTCCGCCTATCTTCCGCAGCAGCTCTATGGGCTTTTGTGCACTTGGCTTGTTGACCTCGATCGCACGTTTCACAGCACTTATCTTCCGCTCCATTCCCTCAGATGAAAGACCTGCGCCCCTGCCTGTTACCTTTTCAGGGGGCAGACCGAGCAGCACCGAGGCAACGGCTGCGGTGGGAGTGGTATTGCCTATTCCCATTTCTCCCGTAATGATTATTTTTACACCCTTTTCCGCAAGCAATTTTACCGTGTCAATACCCGTTACTATGGCAGCTTCGGTCTCCTCGGCAGTCATGGCATTTTCCACAGTAATATTCCGTGTTCCGCGGACAGTCTTACGTTTTATGAGCCCTTCGCAGTCCACATCTGCTGCCATGCCTGCGTCCACTGCAATTACCTCAGTATTGAATGCAGCTGCCACCGCGTTGATATTGGAGCGTCCCTCGGCTATAGCCTTTGCACATTCAGCTGTGACCTCCTGTCCGCACTGGGTAACGCCCTCGCTGACAACGCCATGGTCTCCGCACATAACAACAGCAGCTCGCGAAGATATATCTACATCGGGAGTTCCCTGCACAGCAGCTGTTTTCTGTATCATCTCCTCAAGGAGCCCGAAGCTCCCGAGAGGCTTTGCAATGCTGTCCCATCGTGCCTTAGCAGCATAATACGCCGCCTTATCGGCAGGGACTATCTTTTGTATCCTGTCCATTTCTTTCTCCGTAGCTGATACAGGCTCTCACAAAATTTTCGGCGATGACCGTATCAGAGTAAAAATTGATATGAGGGAAGCCTGCGTAAAGACTGTCGCTGCAATGGCAGCATTTCCATGCTCTGCCGTCACTTTTTTCGGCAGTGAAGCTGCTTCCGCAGTCAGAGCTGTCCCAGTAGTGGAATTCATGTGCTCTGATAGCCTTCCCTTTTTTGCAGAGCAGACCGTCTTTCTCCGCTTTCATGGTGATATAGCCGAATCTCTGCAGCCGTGAGGTAGGGAAGACCTCCCCGTGTATGACACCTGCCATAGGGTATGAGCTGCCATTCTTGTCGGTCAGCCTGTCGTGGAGGTACATGAAGCCGCCGCATTCTGCAATAGTCGGCATACCGCCTGATATACAGCTGCGGATACTCTCGGTCATTGAGATATTGGCGGATAATTTGTCTGCATAGAGCTCGGGATAGCCTCCGCAGAGGATAAGTCCGTCTGCATCGGGGACTTTGCTGTCAGTTAATGGCGAGAAATATCTGATATTGCAGCCCATTTTTTCAAGAAGCTCCATATTCTCGGGATATATAAAGCATAAAGCGCTGTCACGGGCAGCTGCAATAGCTGGGGCGGACTGAAAACGTGGGATAACAGGAGCTTCAAAGGATGGCAGAGGAGAGTCTGTAATACTCGCCAGCTTATCTATAGCGATATACTTTTCTGCCAGCTCACCAAGTCCTGCCAGCCTTTCCTGTATGTCGGATATCTCGTCAGCAGTGACCAGTCCGAGATGACGGCTCTCGACGGTGAAGCTGTTTTTGGGGAGACAGCCGAAATATTCCGTTTCAAGTTCGCAGCAGAGCTTTTCCGCAAGGGGGATAAGCTTCTCGGGAAGACGGTTAAAGATAAAGCCTGCGATACTGTTGGGACGGTAGTGAAGGAATCCGCTCATTACAGCGCCCATGGAGTCACTCATGCCCTTGCAGTCGATTACTATGACAGCAGGAGTTTCCGTCATCTCCGAAACGGAGTGTGCACTTCCGCAGGTACCGTCATAGAAGCCCATTACACCCTCTATTACAGAAATATCGCTGTCTTTTCCGTATTCGTCCAGCAGATGCAGCAGAGTATCCCTGCTGAAGAAGAAGCTGTCCAGATTGTGGGAGTCCACACCTATGACTTTTCTGTGGAACATGGGGTCTATGTAATCAGGACCGCACTTGAATGCAGAAACATTAAGACCGCGATTTTTCATTGCAGCAAGAACAGCACAGGTCACAGTGGTCTTGCCGCAGCCGCTGTTGGTGCCGCCTATGATAACTCGTCTCATTTCAGACCTCCGCTGATGATGAACACAGGATTCTGCGCCCTGAGCATGGTGTGAGAGCCGATTTTTTCGGTGCGTGTAATGACTGTCTGAACTATCTCGGGAGAGACTCCGTATTTCTCAAAGCAGCTCACTGCGCATTGCAGAGTTTCGAGAGAAACAGCAGTAACTGCTATATACGCTCCCGGATTTTTCTTATGGACGATACCGAATATCCTCTCCATATTTCCGGAGCTTCCCCCGATGAATACCTTGTCGGGAACTTCTGCGTCAGTAAGACAGTCGGGACAGCTTCCTGTTTCGGCGGTGATGTTGTCGCAGCCGAAAAGACGTGCGTTTTTTTCAGTCAGCTCTGTGGCTTCGGAGCTTTTGTCGAATGCAAGTATCTTTCCGTCAGGGCAGCGATAAGCCGCCTCAACCGACACAGAGCCTGTGCCGCAGCCTATGTCCCACACTACGGAATCAGACCTGATATTAAGCTTTGAAACAGCAATACAACGTACCTCTGCCTTGGTCATGGGGACCTTTTCGCGCAGAAATTCCCCGTCCCTTATGGCAGACGGGATATGATTCAGAGCATAGCTGTTTTCGGTTATCATCACAGCAAGTCCTTTCACAGAGCAGTCAGCCATTTCGTCAGCAGTACCCGAAAGGACGATTTCGCTTTCATAGCCAAGGTCAGCGCCGATGTGTACCTTCACATCGCCCATGCCGTATCCGCACAGCCGCCTGCACACCTCATCAGCAGTCATATCGCCGCCAAGAAGAAAGAAGCAATGCCTGTTCATTTTAACATTTACAGCGATATTTGAGCTGTGTCCGTGAAGGGTTATAAACCTCATGTTCTCGTAAGAAATGCCGAGTCTTCCGCAGAAATAAACAGCTGAGGATATGCCTGGAATGACCTTAACATCGTGTTCTTCAAGGAGCGGCAGCAGCTTTTTTGTACCGCTGAAAAATCCGCAGTCTCCCGACATGAGCACAGCGGCACAGCTCAGACCGCAGCTGCTCAGTTTATCTGCTATCTCTTGCGGGATATAGCTGCAAAACGAATCTTTTTCATACTTGCGGAAGGGGAGCAGCATACGTTCAGCTCCTATGAGCAGCTGAGCCTCCGCGATGGCGGATTCAGCCTCTTTTGTAAGTGAATCACCGCCATTGACGCCTATCCCGATAATGTAGACCTTCATTTTGAATGTTCCCTTTCGATTATACCGATTATTTCATCAAGGCTGCAGCCCTGCTCCGCAGGACGGGTAAGGGTTATCATCTCTGCACCGTAAATACGCGCAGCTTCAGCCTTTTCGGAGTATCCGCCTGTTTCGCCGCTCTCCTTTGTGACCAGTATTTTCGCACCGCTTTTTTTCAGATGAGCGATGTTCTGCTCAGTGGTGAACGGACCTCTTTCCTGTATGACCATTTCCGTATCATAGCCAAGGTCACGGCATTGCTGAAGTATCCCCTCTGACGGCAGCACTCTTATCCAGAGCCTCTCGCGGTAATTTCTGACACTTGTGAGCTGTGCCAGAGCCTTGCTGCCGAGAGTGCTGAGCACCGTATCATCTGAGCTGTTGAGAAGCCTGATGAGTTCGTTCATGTTCTCCGCTGTTTTTCCGCAGACATCGGAGCTTGTCCTTATGAGCCGCAGGCAGCGTATACCTGCATTTTCGCATGCAGCTCTGATATTGGCAGTAGCCTCAACGGCATAGGGGTGGGTTGCGTCGATGACTAAAGAGTAATTCTTTTCAAGTATCAGGGCAGTCATCTGCGGAGTATCCATTCTTCCGCAGAGAACTCTGACGCCGTCGGGCAGAAGTGCTGCACCGTATTCAGTAGCGACTGAAACATCGGTGCTTATTCCGCAGTTTTTGCAGTATTCAGCGAGGCGGCGTCCCTCGGTGGTACCGCCGAAAATAAGTATCTCAGACATTTTTGTATCCTCTCGGTGTTATCATTTTTCCGCCTATGATTTTTGTTTCGGAATTTCCGACATAGACTGTGGTGAACATATCTACTGGTGTATCGCGGAGCTCCGCAAGAGTGAGGATGCGGCTTTCTTCGCCGTCCCTGCCGATATTTTTCACATAGCCGCAGACCGTATCTCCGGGGCGGTACTTCAAAATAATATCACAGGCATTTTTCAGGTAGTCTGCACGGCTTTTTGAAGATGGGTTGTAAAGCACGATAGTCAGGTCGCATTCCGCAGCACATTCAAGGCGTTTACGTATCTTTTCCATAGGAGTGAGCAGGTCAGAAAGGCTTATAACAGCGAAATCGTGGGTGAGGGGAGAGCCAAGCACTGCTCCTCCGCTGAAAGCCGCAGTAACACCTGCAATGACCTTTATTTCGGTCCCGGGATAATTTGCGCTCAGCTCAAAGGCAAGCCCTGCCATTCCGTAGAGCTGAGGGTCACCGCTGCAAATGAGAGAGACGGTCTTGTCAGCGGCTTCTGCAAGGGCAGCTTCAACGCGCTCGCGCTCCTGTTTCATTCCTGTGGAGAAATATTTTTTTTCGGGGAAGTGTTCTCTCAGCAGCTCCACATACTTTGTATAGCCTACTATAAGGTCACTGTTCAGTATTGCCTGTTCAGCGTCGATAGTCATTCCACCACGGCTTCCTGAACCTGTTCCGACAACGTAAAGCATCAAAGCATCTTCCTTTCAAAATCAAGTACAAGTGGTTTTTCTGCGGCGGCAACAGTTACACCGTTTGCAGCTTTTTTGCGGAGTATCAGCTTTCCTCCGCTGCATTTTACAGCACTTCTCTCGCATACATTGTCCACTCCCGTGACCTTTTTCACGAACATCGACGAGCTGAAATCACCCGCTGTTTCCATAAGCTCCCGTGCTGTATATGTGCGGAGCTCAAAGCCGTATTTTTGGCAGAACTCAAGAAGTCCCTGTTCATTCTTTTTGATGTCGATGGTAGCTACCTGAGAAACGCGCTCCATAGGTATTCCGGCTGTGTGCAGAGCCATGCGCACTAAAATGTCGACAGCGCTGAAATCAGTTCCCCGTTTGCAGCCGATACCGAGAACGATATTTTTGGGCACGAGCTTCAGTGTCACTTCAAAGGGAGATTTGTCAGAACTGCCTATGTACAGCCCTGTTTTACAGTCGGTGTCCGCAGTTATATCCTTCGGCAGTCCAACATAATCGTATTCGCTTACCAGACCTATTTTTTCCCCCTCAAGCACAGCGGCTGCCACAGCCTTTGCCTTGTTCATATCAGTGATGATAAGACCGTTTGCGGCAGCGAAGCTGTCGGGGGAGAAGTGTCCGCCCGTATCTGTGGCAGTGGTAACAGCAGCCTGAGCTCCCAGAAGCTCGGCCAGACGCACTGCAAGGGCATTTGCGCCGCCTATGTGACCTGAGAGAAGGGGGATAACGAAACGTCCGCCCTCATCTGTCACAATGACCGCAGGGTCTGTGGATTTCGATTGAATGTGGGGGGCTATAGTCCGCACGGCGATCCCGCAGGCGCATACAAAGATAAGTGCATCGTATTTTGGGAAAATATCCGAGACAAGTCCGCCGAGGTCATTGAAGCATCGTGAGCCGAAGTCCGAATGGCTTTGTAAACAGAAGCGCTCGGCACTGATAAAATCTGCTTTTGCGATTCTCAGGGAAAGAGCTCTGCCTGATTCGGTAAGGGAGATAACAGCGGCTCTCATCATTTGCTTGCCTTTCTGAATTCGGTCTCAAAGTCAGCGGAATATAGCTTTGACAGAGAGTGCGCGTTGCCGAGAAAGTCTCCTACGGTTATGAGAGCAGTCTTTGTTATGCCGTTTTCCTTCGCAGTGCGGTAAAGAGTACCAACGGTGCAGCGGCAGACCTTTTCGTCTTTCCATGTCGCCTTGTAGACTATTGCAGCAGGTGTATCCGCAGTATATCCGCCTTTGATGAGCCTTGCAGACAGCTCCTCAAGCATGCCTGTGCTGAGAAAAATGACCATAGTGGCATGGTGGGCAGCAAGACTTTCTATGCTCTCACTGTCAGGGACGGGGGTGCGGCCAGCCATTCGGGTGAGAATGACCGTCTGGGACACATCGGGTAGGGTATATTCAGCCTTCAGAGCTGCGGCAGCACCGCAGAAAGAGCTGACTCCGGGGCATACGTCGTATGCTATGCCAAGGGCATCCAGCCTGTCCATCTGTTCACGTATAGCGCCGTACACGCAGGGGTCTCCAGTGTGTAGCCTTACGGTTGTCATTTTTTTCTTTTCGCACTGCTCCATGACATTTATGACCTCGTCGAGAGTCATAACAGCACTGTTGTATATCTCACAGCCCTTACGGGTATATTCCAGCAGCTGCGGATTCACCAGTGAGCCTGCGTATATGACTGTATCTGCAGCTTCAAGGAGCTTCATTCCTCTTATAGTTATAAGGTCGGCAGCACCGCTGCCTGCGCCAACAAAGTGTATCATATCATTCCTCCGCTATGTGAAGTATCTCATCGGCATATGCTGTTTTCAGCAGCATATCGTGCTGATAGGAAAAGATGACAGCTCCAATTTTTGCTTCACCCTTTGTCCTTGCCTGTAAATAGCCGTGTATCCTCTGAGTAAGTATTTCCGTTATCCTCTCAGCGTTTCCGCTTTCATAAAGTATATCGAGGGCGGCATCGGTGGTAGCGCAGTCGTTCAGCCTGCACAGGATACTATTATCTGCTCCCGCCAGAACGCCGCAGGTCATAAGTGTCTCCATTCTGCCGTCAGCGTATGATGAATGGGTATTCATTATCCCGGCACCAAGCTTTACGAGCTTGCCAATGTGACCGTATATCAGTATATTCCTGAAGCCCAGAGTGATACCGATGTCTATGGCGTCGCCTATGAAGTTGCTGCACATGACGCACTGCCCGCTTAGCTTCGGATGATTTTCGGCGATGAATTTCTCACTGTAATTTCCAACGGTGAGGATAAGGGCTTTTCTGCCTTCTTTTTTGCGTATATTAGCCTCTGTACGGATAGTTTCCACAATGGCGGAGCTGCTCATGGGCTCGACTATTCCTGTAGTTCCGATAATTGAAATGCCTCCGACTATACCTATTCTCGGGTTGAAGGTCTTTTTTGCCAGCTCTTCGCCCTTCGGAACAGATATTACCACTCTGAATCCGCCGTGATACTCATACATTTCCGCAGCTTCTCCCACAGCCTGAGCGATCATCTTACGGGGAACAGAATTGATCGCTGCTTCGCCCACAGGCTGGTCAAGACCTGCTTTTGTAACAGTTCCCACGCCCTTGCCGCCGACTATTTCCACACCGCTGTCTGTCATAGACACCTCGGCGGTTATTTCGATCCCGTTTGTAATATCGGGATCGTCGCCGCTGTCCTTTATCACAGAGCAGAGGGCGCTTTCGCGGCTTATGATGCATTTGGAAATATCAAGCCTGAGATGTTCACCCTTAGGGAGGAGGATGTCTGCATATCTTATTTCCTGTCCTGTGAGAAGTGCCTCGGCAGCTGCCCTTGCAGCCGCTGCCGCACAAGAGCCTGTAGTATAGCCGCAGCGCAGCTTTTTTGTTCCGCAGTATATGAACCTTTCTTCCATGGGGCACCTCCGTCCGTAACAATTATGTTTATATTTTACCATATAATTGTCAAAATAGCAAGGAACGCGGCATAAAAGTTTTCGCACATAAGAAATTTGCCGCGAAAAAGGCTGCGCGGACACCGCGCTTTTACCATATAATTGTCAAAATAGCAAGGAATGCGGCATAAAAGTTTTCGCACATAAGAAATTTGCCGCGAAAAAGGCTGCGGTGGAAAAAAATACCGCCCCTGCACACAGCAAGGACGGTATTGAGTATTATTCTTCCTCGGGGACCTTTATTTCTCCCACTATCGGTACAGGGTCAATACCCTGTTTGGTGTAGTAGTCCGACAGCGCTGCACGAACAGCCTGTTCAGCCAGTACCGAGCAGTGTATCTTTACGGCAGGAAGTCCGTCAAGAGCTTCTACAACAGCCTGGTTTGTCAGCTTGAGAGCGTCATCTATGGACTTGCCCTTAATGAGCTCTGTTGCCATTGAAGAAGTGGCAACAGCCGCACCGCAGCCGAATGTCTTGAATTTAACGTCTGTGATCTTATCGTCGTCTATCTTCAGATACATTTTCATTATATCTCCGCACTTGGCATTGCCGATCTCGCCAACACCGTCAGCGTTTTCTATCTCGCCCACATTGCGTGGATTTGAAAAGTGGTCAAGAACTTTTTCACTGTACAGCATATTTTTTCTCCTTTATTATTCGTAGTCTTCGCCCTTCATCATTCTTTCCCATACAGGAGACATAGAGCGCAGACGCTCCACGATCTTAGGAATGACTTCGAGAATGTAATCGATATCCTCATCGGTTACGTCTTCTTCAATGGATAAACGCATAGATCCATGAGCTACAGCATGTTTAAGCCCGAGAGAGAGCAGAACGTGTGAAGGATCGAGTGAGCCTGATGTACAAGCCGAGCCTGATGAAGCGCAGATACCGTTCATATCAAGCATGAGCAGCAGTGATTCACCCTCGATGCCCTCGATAGAGATATTGAGGTTTCCCGGGAGACGCTTGTCCCTGTCGCCGTTCAGACGAGTGTAGGGGAGCTTGAGGATACCGTCAATGAGCCTGTTTCTTCTGGGAGTGATAACAGCAGCCTTTTCAGCGATATTTCGTGTAGCAGCCTCAATAGCAACACCGAGTCCCACAATGGCAGGAACGTTTTCGGTACCTGCGCGTTTGCCACGCTCCTGACCGCCGCCGTGGATGAGGTTCGGCAGAACGATGCCCTTGCGGACATAGAGAGCGCCGATACCCTTCTGAGCGTGTATCTTGTGACCTGAAAGTGAGAGCATATCAATGCCCTGCTTGTGGACGTCTATCTCAACGTGTCCCACAGCCTGAACAGCGTCAGTGTGGAAAAGCACTCCCTTTTCATGGCAGATGGCAGCTATCTCATCAATAGGCTGGATAGTACCTATCTCATTATTTGCGAACATTATAGTAACGAGAGCCGTGTCCTCACGGATAGCATTTTTAATGTCCTGAGGATCAATAAGTCCCTTGTCGCTGACGGGGATATATGTCACCTCAAAGCCATGTTTTTCAAGGTATTCAGTGGTGTGCAGAATGGCATGATGCTCGAACACCGAGGTAATGATGTGTTTTTTGCCTTTTTTAGCCATGATCTCTGCAGTGCCCTTGACAGCCCAGTTGTCAGACTCAGAACCGCAGCTGGTGAAGAATATCTCACGGGGCTCTGCACCGAGAGCCTTTGCCACCTTTTCACGGGCGGTCTCGATTGCGCGCTGAGCGTCACGTCCCAGCTTGTAGATGCTTGATGCGTTGCCGTAGTTCTCGCGGAAGTATGGCAGCATAGCGCTGAGGACCTCCTCCGAGACCGCTGTTGTTGCAGCGTTATCGGCATATATATAACGTTTTTCCATATTATCCTCCAAAGCAATTTTAAGTATTCCTATTGACTTAGTATATTATATCATAGCCTATTGTGAAATGCAAATGTTGTTACCCGTGTGAAACACTTCTTGCTTATACATTATATATTTACTTGACAGCTTGAGCTATAGAAATAATCTATAACCGGCTATGAATTTTATGCATTGGACAAATATACTAAACCGATGTATAATATAGGCATACCACAGGAAAGGAGAGGTACAATGAAACAACTTAATATACTTGACCGTCTTCGTTCCGTAGTAAGAGGAACAGACCGAATGTGCAAGGTTCATTACTGTTAAAACTAAAAGTTCAGATGATCATATAAAATTTTATGTATATTTAAGGAGAGATCTACAATGGCTAATAATAAATTACATTTCGAGACACTTCAGCTTCATGTCGGACAGGAGCAGGCTGATCCTGCTACAGACGCAAGAGCAGTACCGATATATGCGACTACATCTTACGTTTTTCACGATTCACAGCATGCTGCTGACCGCTTCGGGCTGAAGGACGCAGGAAATATCTACGGCAGACTTACCAATTCCACACAGGATGTTTTCGAGAAGAGGATCGCAGCTCTTGAGGGCGGTATCGCAGGTCTTGCAACAGCTTCCGGCGCAGCTGCTATCACATACACCATACAGGCACTTGCAAAGGCAGGAGAGAACATTGTCGCTTCAAAGACTATCTACGGCGGCACATACAACCTACTTGCACATACCCTTCCTCTTTACGGCATTACTACAAAGTTTGCCGATCCCGACATTGAGGGCAGCTTTGAAGCCGCTATCGATGAGAATACGAAAGCTCTCTACATCGAAACTCTGGGCAATCCAAATTCCAATGCAATAGACATCGAGAAGATCGCTGAGATCGCTCACGCGCACAATATCCCGCTCGTAGTTGACAATACATTTGCAACACCTTATCTTGTGCGTCCTATCGAGTACGGTGCAGATATTGTCGTACATTCCGCTACTAAGTTCATTGGCGGTCACGGTACAGCTATCGGCGGTGTTATCGTTGACAGCGGCAATTTTGACTGGGCAGGTTCAAAGCGCTATCCGTGGATATCCGAGCCTAATCCGAGCTATCACGGTGTAAGCTTTACTGCGGCAGCAGGAGCAGCTGCATTCGTGACATATATCCGTGCCATACTTCTCCGCGATACAGGAGCTACAGTTTCACCTTTCCATGCATTTATCTTCCTTCAGGGACTTGAGACCCTTTCTCTCCGTGTAGAGCGTCATACAGAGAACGCAAAGAAGATAGTTGAGTATCTTGCAGCTCATCCACAGGTAGAGGCAGTGCATCACCCGTCCCTCAGCACAGAGAAGAGCCATGAGATATACAAGAAGTACTTCCCGAACGGCGGAGGAAGCATTTTCACCTTCGATATAAAGGGTACTGAGGACGATGCCAAGAAGTTTATCGACAATCTTGATATATTCTCGCTTCTTGCAAATGTTGCCGACGTTAAGTCCCTTGTTATCCACCCTGCATCAACAACACATTCTCAGCTCACAGAGGCAGAACTTGCAGAGCAGGGCATCAAGCCGAATACTATCAGACTTTCCATCGGCACCGAACACATTGACGACCTTATTGCAGCTCTTGACGGTGCATTTGCAGCTATAAAATAATAAACAGGACAGAAAAAAGCCCGAAGAAGAGATATCAGCTTCTTTCGGGCTTTTTTTCGTTTTAGACGACCGTAATACATATTATACCATTTTTTAAGTTTATTTCAAGCTGCAAGATATACAATATTTACATTGAATAATTGTATGATTTACTGTTGATAAAAACATTGATTTTATTGTCGAAACAGGGTATAATAAATATATAAAAAGTGCAAAACGGTGTTGTGCAGATGCGTTGTTTTGTGTAATTTGCAAAATGCAAGTATCGAAGTGCCTGTTCATATTGAGAATCAGTCTCTAAAAAAATGAAAAGGAGTTTTTGTTATGGCTTTTAAAGTTATGGGCGTTACAGCCGGAAGAAAAGACAGCAATAGTGAAATTTTACTTAAAGAAGCCCTTCTGGTCTGTCAGGAGCAGGGGGCAGAGGTGTCGCTTATCAACCTGAGAGATTACAATATCCTTGACTGCACAGGATGTACAGCTTGTACTATTGGCATGTCCATGGGAAAGAACACAGGCTGTTCGCTTAAAAATGCAGACGACAAGGACCGTATAATGCAGGTTCTTCTTGACCAGGACGCAGTTATTTTTTCTGCTCCTACATATGAACTTATGCCATCTTCGCTGTTCCTCAAATTCATGCACAGAAATCTTGCATATGAGACAGCTTTCCTTACAAAGATAGGCGCTATCCAGCACCGTGACCGTGTCGGCGCACTTATTGCAGTTGGCGGCTCTACACGTTCATGGCAGTCAATGGCTCTTGAATGTATGCAGATAACTACAGTTTCAAGCAGCTTCAAGATAGTTGATATGTATATGGCAACAATGGTGCCTGCACCTGCACAGGTGCTTCTCCATGATGAGAAGCTTGCACGTGCAAGAGAGATAGGCAGCAACGTTATGAAGGCACTCAACACTCCGCCTGCTGACCGAAAGTGGCTGGGAGAGCCCGATGCAGGCTGGTGTCCCAACTGCCACAGCAACTGTCTCTGCTTAGGCGAGCCTCAGTGGCGCGGACTTCAGTATCCTATCGAATGTGCTGTCTGTGGAGCAGGCGGTGACCTTGAAAAGACTCCGGACGGCAAGTGGAAGTTTGTCATTGCGGCGAATGGTCTTGAGCGTGACAGGACTACTGAGGAGGGCAGAGGAGTCCACTGCGACGAGATCGCTGATACTCAGGGCGGATTTTTCATGGATCCCGAAAAGCCGAAGATCGTTGCGCAGAAGCTGGAGAAGTACAAGAAGATAACCTTCAAGGGTCTGGAATAATAAAAATGGGGGGCGTGATTCAATATCACGCCCTTTTTATGGGATAACTCATAAAAAATTTAATTATTTTAGCTCGGTGTTGCTTTATTTGTCTTAATATGTTACAATAAAAAAGCTGTGGTCCTGATAAAGACCTTTGTTAACAGAATATTTACAACAACTTCCGCACATCGGGGAGGACTTTTACGTTAATCCATATGTTGGCATGAAATATTACTCCGATAAGGTGCAGAAAGAGGAAAATAAATGATAATTGATATAAAAAACGCCCGGGAGCTGTTTGCGTAATGGCTTACAAGATCAGAAAAGGAAGGCTTATCACAGCAGTTTCCATAGCGGCAGCTTTTTGCGTCATATGTCTGGCGGTGCTTGCTGCTGTTGTACTGAAAGGCAGAAAAAGCGAAAGCAGCAGCGTGATCTCAGAGGAGGTCACAACAACGGCTGAAGAAACAACTTCTATATCTACCACTGTTATGACGACTTCCGCACAGCCTGTGACCACAACAATAGCGCTGATAGATTCTCCCGAATGCAAGAGCGCATTGCTTTACGCTATGGGCGGTAAAAAGTACCTTTACAGTGACGGTATAAATGACAGGAACGCACCTGCAAGCCTAACAAAACTTCTTACCGCAGCCGTTGCACTCAAATACGTAAACTCTGAGGCAGTTTTTCCTGTGGGCTCTGAGCAGGCGCTCGTACATGCCAATTCCAGTCTCTGCGGCCTCATGTTAGGAGATGAGGTCACTCTGAAGGATCTTGTTGCAGGACTTCTTATGTCGTCGGGAAACGATGCGGCATATACCATAGCAGTATGCACAGCCCGTGCCCACAGTAAGGATCCGGATATGAGCGACAGTGAGGCAGTTGAGTTCTTCTGCGGTATGATGAACAGCTTTGCGGATTACATAGGTATGAAGAACAGCCACTTTACCACTCCTGACGGCTGGGACGACTCAGATCAGTATACTACAGCTGCCGATCTCATCGTACTGACGGAATATGCCATGACAGTGCCCGAAATAAGCGAGGTCGTGGGGACATACAGCAAAGAGGTGGTATTGAGCTCAGGCAGGAGCATATCGTGGACGAATTCCAACTCGCTCATCGATCCAACGAGTCCATATTACACAGAGGGCGTTCTTGGCGTAAAGACAGGAACCACAGACATTGCAGGCAACAACCTTATCACAGTCTACAAAAAGAAGAGAAGGACCTACATCTCCGTAGTTATGGGGTGCAATACAGACAGTGAGCGCTATGAGCTTACAAAGGAACTTCTTTCATACTGCGAATAAAAAAAGAGCTCTTTCCATGTGAAAGAGCTCTTTTTTTACATATTTACAGCGGCAGTGTAAGCCGTTGAGAAGGCTATCTGAAGGTTGAAGCCTCCTGTGTAGGCGTCAACGTCGATGACCTCACCTGCGAAGAATAATCCGCTTACCAGCTTTGATTCCATAGTTTTGGGATTTATCTCCTTTGTGGAGATGCCGCCGCTTGTGATAATGGCTTCGTCAATAGGTCGGAACCCCGAGATCCTGACAGGAAATGCCTTTATCAGATCACCGAATCTGCGGCGCTGTTCCTTGGTTATGCCGTTTATTTTCTGCTCGGGAGCTATCCCCGACAGCCTTACAGCTACGGGTATCAGCTTTGCAGGCAGCAGCTTGCGTATGCCGTTCTGAAAATCGCGGTTGAGGTTCTCCGCAAAATCGCGCTGGATACGTGCGTCCATCTGTTCCTGTGAGAGGGCAGGCTTGAGATCAATGAGCAGCTTATATCTGTTTGGCTGCATATCGCGGATGTGTGAGCTTGCGCTGAGCACCAGAGGACCTGAAACTCCGAAGTGAGTGAAAAGCATTTCGCCCAGCTCGCTGTAGATGCATTTTTCGCCGTCCATTAGCTTCAGTGTCACATTGCGCAGGGAGAGCCCCATCATTTCCGCGCAGTACTTATCCTGAGAGGTGAGAGGTACAAGGCTTGGCTTCAGCTCTGTAACAGTGTGTCCGAGAGCTTCTGCGAGGGTATAGCCGTCGCCTGTAGAGCCTGTGGCAGGGTATGACTTTCCGCCGCAGGCGATGAGAACAGAGGGTGCGGAGTATTCCGCGCTGCCTGCTTTTACGCCGCAGACAGCTCCGTTTTCCGTAAGGATCTTTGTGACACGCTTGTTGATGACTTCTACGCCCAGTTTTTTCATCTCTTTTGCGAGGGCATCAGCGATGTCGTTTGCGCAGTCGCTCACAGGGAATACTCTGTTGCCGCGCTCAGTCTTTAAAGGCACTCCAAGCTCTTCAAAGAAATCCATTGTGCTTTCTGAGTCGAAAACTGAGAAGGAGCTGTACATAAAACGAGGATTTACAGGAATATTTTTCATGTGCTCTTCAACAGAACTGTTGTTGGTCACGTTGCAGCGTCCCTTACCTGTTATGCGCAGCTTCCTGCCCAGCTTTTCATTTTTCTCAAAAAGCGCAACCCTTTTGCCGAAGCGAGCCGCCTGTACCGCTGCAAAACAGCCGGCTGCTCCGCCGCCTATAATAATGATATCGGTCATGTTTATTTCCTTTGCCGCATAAGGGCGGCTGAATAAAATATCTGAGTGACGGGCATTATATTTTCGGAGGTGATATCATGCCCCTTGAAACAGATGAGGACGTAAAAATATACATTCCCCGTGATGCTGCCGGTTCAGAGGATGAGCCTCAGCCTTCCTCCCTGCAATCCGAGCAGCGTCCGTAAAAAACGGTCTGTAAGTAATCGATAGAGAAGCCGTGCTCTTTCTCGATATGCTGTGTGAGCTCAGCAAGGTGCTCGCAGTCGAGGTGTATGAGCTTGCCGCAGCTGAGACATTTGAGGTGGAAATGGCTGCGGCACTTCTCCTCGTCCTCGATATACTGATAGCAGGCGCTGGTCTTGCCGTCAAAGGCGTACTTGCGCACAAGTCCCTGTTCGACCAGTCTGTCCAGCTGTCTGTAGATAGTTGCAACGCCTACAGGAGTACCCTCAGCGGAGAGGAACGCGCTTATCTCCTGAACGTTGGTATGCTTCTCTTTATTCTTTATCAGATATGTCAGCAGGTTTTCCTTCTGTTTTGTATTATAACCTGAATCTTTCTTCATCACTGCCTCCGTACAGCACTAAAATGATTTGTCAACTCCGATTATATCACGATTTTGACCGGTTGTCAACGCTGAAACAGCTCTTTTTTCACAAATATCATTGCAATGTTCCTGTTTTTTTATATCTTCTTGTTGACAACATCATTTCCGGGTAGTATAATATAAATATTAAATGCATAAAAATGACGATTAATATGGTCAATATGCAATATTTGAACTATGGGGGAAAGTATGAAAAGAAGGAAATTCAAAAGTGTGATAGGTGTATCGATGGCATGGCTTATGCTGATGACCTCAGGTCTTGCAGCATATGCAAGCGGTCTGGGCGATATAAACGGTGACAGCGTAATAAACGCAGTGGACGCTTCGGAGATACTTTCGGAATATGCGCGTGTATCGACAAATCAGAGGGCAAAGCTCACTGATGAGCAGAAAAAGTGCGCAGATGTTGACAAAAACGGCAATATCAATGCGGTTGATGCCTCACAGGTGCTTTCATACTATGCATACAAGTCTACCAGCGGAACTATGGAGTTTGAGGCTTACCTGAAAAATCCGCCTGTTACCACAACCCGGGCGGCTGCTTCAACAACAACAACAACTACTACTACTACTACTACTACTACTACTACGGCAGCTGCAACTACGGCTGTTACCACTACAACTGCAGCTCCCGTGGAGGCAGTCGATATTATAGGCAAGTGGTCTATGGAGGAATTCGAGCATGGCTCCATAAGCGGTGCCGGACTGATATTCAATAAAGACGGCTCCGGAGATCTGTTTGAGGATACATCAGAATTAATGTGCTTCAACGATAAAGGACTTGTCATAGATGATACTACGATCACAAGCGATAACTTTTCAGAGGATAATGGCGTTTTAAAGGTTTCATTTATGGGACACGATCTCATAGAAATGAAGCGCCTTGAAAAGAAAAACGGCTATGACGGCTTGTACAACCTCTGCGGCGGAGAATTCCGTGATGTTCTGCTCACAAATCTGACAGAAGGAAAGAATCTGGATAAAAATTCGCTGAATATCGATCTTCTTTTTGAAAACGGTCACAGCGAGGTAATTATAACAGATGTGTTCAGGTATGAGACAGCAGGAAAAATGCTGTTCTTCACAGATTACAATGAGCTTCTTGCTCAGGAAGGAGAAATGGGATATACCCATTTCAGCATAGAAGGCGACACACTTATTCTTTACGATAATGATGTGGACAGGTATACATACAAGAGAGTAAAATGAGTAATGCTGCAAATGCATTTCGCAAAAGCAATATAATAGGGGGAAAAGACCATGATAAGAAAAACTATAAGCAGGATATTAAGTATAGCATTGGCAGATGCAATGCTTATGACATCGGTTCTGACAGCTTCTGCGGCAGGTCTCGGTGATGTAAACAGCGACGCAGTCATCAATGCTGTGGATGCCTCTGAGATACTGTCGGAATATGCCCGTGTATCGACAAATCAGAAGGCAAAGCTCACTGATGAGCAGAAAAAGTGCGCAGATGTTGACAAAAACGGAAATATCAATGCCGTTGACGCTTCTCAGGTTCTCTCGTACTATGCATACAAGTCTACAAGCGGAACTATGGAGTTTGAGGATTATCTGAAGAATCCGCCTGTTACTACAACAGCTGCAGCTGCTGTAACGACTACTACAACAACTACTACTGCATCGTCCTCTATAGTCGGAAAGTGGCTTCCCGATGACGAAGAAGATAATGAAGGAATAGCTTTTTCGGAGGACGGGAATGTATCCCTGTTCTTTGATGCTTCGGATTCATTTGTTTTCCGCGATGACGGACTGCTGTACAATGATACCCTGTATCCTTATGAGCAGATCGAAATGAAGGATGAGTGGTTAACGCTGAAAAACGAAGAAAAAGTGCTGGTAGAGATGAAGCGCCTCGAAAAAGGGGAAGGCTATAACGGCAAATATCAGCTTACAGGAGGCGAAATGTATAACGGCTTGCTTGTGGTTCTTCTGCTTATGCAGATGAAGGACGTGAGCAGTGTAACATGCACAGCCGAGTTTAACGGAGCTAAGAGCGAGCTGTGGCTGAATAATCTTTTCACATATAAGGTAAACGGCAGCTCACTTGAGATAACTATGCCTGTTAACGCTGAGGCAAGCTCAGAAAATGAGGCTGTTGAATTCTCTGTTGACGGAAACAGCCTTACTATAAAATCAGATGATAAGGAAACCAAGCTTCACAGAGTCGGATAGGTTAATATTACATAAAAAAAGCAGTCTGTATTGACTGCCTTTTGTGTTTGAAAAATAGTTTCTGGGGGCTGTTAAAAGAGGTAAGGGGACGGGGCTGAACAGCTTAAATTATCCGTATAGTATATTCGAGATAAGAATAAACGAACTGCAAACGACCTGTTACCGCGGTTTTGTCCACAAAAGTTTGTTGAACACCGCAGCTTAAATGGAATTATTATACAATACGTTAAGGTGATTTTGTAGCAGTATCACGAATATGATTAACAAAATGTGACTTTTCCGAAAAAGGTATTTACTTTTTGCTCCGTAGAGAGTATTATAAGTACATAATTTATTTTTCTTTTAGGGGGTCTTTTTTATGAGATTATTTTCAGTATTAGGCGAGGTTTACGACGATGTAGTTACTGGCAGAAATACTTACATGTATGATGATGACTACGATTGTTTATACCTTCCCGTAAGCAAGGAGTTCGTTAACCACGTTCTCGAGAAGGAGTGTGAGGATTGCGGAGTTCTTATCTTCACAATGGATCATGACTTCAACTATTCCATCGACAGCATTCTGATCGACATGGATGAGCAGCCACGCGATCTCAGAGAGGAGATAGCTGAGTACGTTGATACTTATGAGATCAACCAGCAGTACTATGAGCTGAGCTGTGCGCTCTCCAACGTGTTTTGCAGAATTCATTGAATCAGAATTAGAAGAACCGCCTGAATTGAAATGCTCCCCTTTTGTTAGACAATGTGGTATAATAGAAATATACCAAAATGAAGTCTAACGAAAGGGGACAT
>SFMO01000116.1 GCA_004554385.1 Ruminococcus flavefaciens | reverse complement strand
GGTAATATCCTCGGCATATATGTGACCTGTGCTGTAAAGTCGGACAAGTATCTGGTTGATGTTCGCTCCGATGCGTTTCATCAGGCGATTACATTCGGCAATTTCGGAACGGTCGGGAGTGAGATCAACCCTCGCCCGAACACAATCACGGATATACTCGGTCTTGTTCTTGTACCCATACTGCTCACACTTTGCTAAGATGTCCTGCATTTCCGATTCGGTAAAGCGAACATTCAGCGTATAGGACTTCTTCTCCCTCTTGCGTTTCAGGTACTTGCGTTCATCGTCGGTAAGCTGGCTCTCGGACTTGTGTGCAAGGCTCTTGTCAAGGTCTGCCTGCACCTCTTTGTCCAGTGCATAGTTGATAGCTCCCTCATAGCTCATACCTGTGGTTTCAAAAAACTTCTGCTTGCGTGGTCTGCCATGCTTTTTCTTTTCGGTTTCCATTGTGGTGTCTCCTTTATCTCTATTTCGGCGTTAGCCGATTTTTTTATGACCGCTGTGCGGTCATTTCGGGGCTTGGGGTGTCCCCAACAAGCATTTTGTATTTTCGTCCGTGTGCGGCGCAAAATACAATGCTTGTTATTTTTGTTGCGCTGTTGCGCGTTTTTTCGCCTGAGCTTTTCTCTCTGCTCAGGCTTTCGCTGTTCCGTCAGCGAATTGGAGCTGTGCGACTTTCATTCTCTCTGCCGTCTTTCGGCGGTATCATCATTGTAAACTGGCTCGGCGCAATTATTGCGCAGTCTGGGCGGCAGTTTGATGAAAGTGGGGGTTGCTTTTTCGGTTGCGGTGTGGTATAATGTAGAAGTTAGGACAAGCATTCGGCTTGCTCGTATAAATCAGAATCTACTGTGTTTACTGAACAGATGTATTTCAGTTTAAATAAGGAGCTTATATTCGATGAAAAAAACAAGATCAAAAAAGAAAACCGCAATGATTGTTTTTTTGAGTGTTATCGTATTTTTGCTCATAGGCTGGTGGGCGTTTTGTGTGATGATGTATAATGAGAATTTTAATGTTCGTGGTGACAGCTACGAACCGCTAAAGCTCAGAACAGAGGATTTCGATTCGTTGGAGTGTAAGGAATATTCCTTTTCCTCTGACAAAGGGCAGAAGCTGGCAGGCTATCTTTACAGTGTTGGCAGCGATCAGCACGGAATCGTGGTCATTGCTCACGGATTCGGAGGCGGGCATAATTCCTATATGGACGCTGCATATTTTTTTGCTGAAAACGGCTATTACGTATTTGCCTACGATGCTACCGGTTGTGATAAAAGCGAAGGTGAGGGTGTAGGCGGTGTTCCGCAGGGTGTGATCGATCTTGACCATGCGATCTCCTTTGTTGAAGATAATAATGATATCCCTGAGCTTCCGATAGTGCTTTTCGGTCATAGCTGGGGTGGATATTGTGTATGTAATGTTCTGAATTACCACTCCGAGGTCAAAGCTGTTATCGAATGTTCGGGCTTTAACAGTTCGTCCGATATGTTTGAATCAGGAGGTAAGTCTCAGGCAGGAGATGTGATCTATGCGATGACACCGTTTATCAAGATCCATGAACGTTTCAAGTATGGTAAATATGCTTCAAGCACTGCGATGGACGGTTTTGAGAAAACAGATGCATCAATACTGATTTTACATAGTGCAGATGATAATGTGATAGGTATTGAATATGGATACGATAAATATTATGAGAAATACAGGGATGACCCACGTTTTACCTTCATAAGATTTGAGGACAGAGGGCATAATGAAGTATTCAACGATCCGGACAACACATACAAAGATGAGTTTAATGCCGAATTTGACAAATGGCTCGGATCGCTTGATTACGACTACAATGCCGAAGAGAATAAAGAACGCTTTAAGCAGGACAAGGCTAAGTACATAACTGAAAATCTCGATCACAAAAAATGGAGTACACGATTAGATGAAGAATTGTTTATCCGGTTTTTAGAGTTTTATGATTCAGCTATAAAATGATGTTCAACAGAAAACTGCATATCATAATAGAATATGGAAATTGGATTCCATGAATTTCAGTAAACGCACGACTTCTGATTTATCTTGGCAACAATCCTCTCAACTTACAAAACTGAATAACCCTACAAGCTGTGTGAGCGAATTTCCGCTCCGCAGCTTTTTCTTTTCCCCGTAACAATGTGTCGAACTGGATAATGCAAGTGAAACAGAAAGTTTGAGCGCAATATCAATAGACATTGAACTGCGTTTCGCGCTATAATATTAACATAGGGTATTATCCCTAAATCCAATAAAAATGTTAGGTGATGTGAATGCGTGGTAATCTGAAAGACAACCAGGCGAAGCTCGACAGCTACGAGAAGTCTATCAAGGCAGCTCTCGAACGTAAACGCAAGGTCATCATGGAGAGCAAGCAGATCGCTTACGATATGCTCTCTGAGCTTTACGGCTTAGAGGGACAGGCTCTTGTCGATACTGCAACCATAGAGCATACGCTGATCGGTAAGCTGACCGCAAGCGGTATGACCTATGACCAGATCGCTGAGCTTGCTGACGATAGCTCTGCCGATACCAACGGCGATGAGGACGATGATTCCGACAGCGACGATAATGCCGACTATCAGACTACGTTCTTCGATAACAAGCACACTCCGTATTCGGATTAACATATATCCGACAACAAGACGATAGCTGTGAGAGGGACGGCAGCAATGCCGTTCCGCACGGCTGTATTCACAAACATCAACCATGAGGGTGAGAGATATAAAGCGATGCCCTCAGACCTATAAGCGTAGATATAGATAAGCTCAAGGAGATAAATTCGCTATGAATGAAACAACAACTGCCGCGGTTGCGGTAACAGATAACGTGTCCGAGTATCATATCGGGCATACGACTTACAGAGTGAAAACGGTCTTTAACCCAGCTTTTCGGGAGAGCCTGAGCGATATTCTTGCAAGGCTCATCACAGAGGACTGCGAGAAAATGCTCGGTGATAATGAATAGGAACAGGACAAGCAGGCTGTGTGAAATTTTAGCTTGGTGCGTATTGACTTTTTCGGCAATGCGCGCTAAACTATTATCATAGCTTGCTGTATTCTGTCGGAAAGCGAGGTTAATATGACAGACAAGATAACAGCTTTATACTGCCGTCTTTCACAAGATGATATGTTGGACGGCGAGAGCAACAGTATCACCAACCAGAAAGCAATTTTACAGAAATTCGCTGAGGACAACGGCTTTCCCAATCCGACTTTCTATGTCGATGACGGAGTAAGCGGCACGACTTGGGAGCGTGAGGGTTTCAAAGCGATGATGTCGGACATTGAGGACGGCAAGGTCGCTACGGTAATCACTAAGGATTTGAGCCGTTTAGGTCGTGATTACCTGAAAACAGGTGAACTGATCGAAATGGTGTTCCCCGACTACGATGTGCGTTACATTGCGGTCAACGATAATGTCGATACGGCGAAATCCGAGAACGAACTGCTTGCTTTCAAAAATATCTTTAATGACTGGTACGCCCGTGATTGCAGTAAGAAGATTCGTGCGGTGTTCAGGGCAAAAGGTCAATCGGGCAAGCACCTGTGTCCGCCCGTGTACGGCTACAAGAAGTCGGATACCGACAAGAATCTGTGGGTAATCGACGAGCCTGCTGCTGAGGTGGTACGCAAGATTTTCAAGCTCTGCATTAAAGGTTACGGTCCGGTGCAGATCGCAAGGATTTTGACAGAGCAAGGCATACCAACACCGACTGCCTACGCATTGTCGCAAGGTCGTGACAACGGCAGACATAACGCAAAAACATACCGCTGGGGAGCGCAGACAATTGCCCATATCCTTGAACGCTACGAATACTGCGGTCACACGGTCAATTTCCGCACAAAGATGAAGTCTTACAAGGTGCATAAGATCGTCTACAATCCGCAGGACGAGTGGCAGATCTTCGAGAATACGCAAGAACCTATCATCACGCAGCAGACCTTTGACTTGGTGCAGGAGCTTCGCAAGCACAAGCGCAGACCGCAGCGCTCTGAGGTGGTCAATCCGTTCGCAGGAATGGTTTACTGTGCCAACTGCGGAGAGAAGATGTACCTGAGCCGACGCAAGAACGAGCGCCCCGAACAGGAACATATGCGTTGTTCTACATATGCTAAAGAACAGGATAAATGCACCGTGCATTATATCCGTACTTGCGTACTCAACGAAATTGTCCTCGGTGAGCTGAACAAGCTCCTTGCCACGGTACGTGAGAATGAGGACGAATTTATCCAGACCGCTATGAGCAATTCCGTTCAGCGTAAATCCTCGGAGCTTACTAAGGCGAAAAAGACCTTAAAACAGGCTGAAAAGCGTATCTCTGAACTGGACAAGCTGTTCACCAGACTGTATGAGGACAATGTTCTCGGCAGGCTCTCCGATGAGCGTTTCACGATGATGTCCGCAGGATATGAGGACGAACAGAAACAGCTCAAAGTCACGGTTGCGGAGCTTACCGCATTTGTCGAAACGGCTGAACAGAAGTCCTCCGATGTGACGGCGTTCCTCAAAGTGGTGCATAGATATGAGCATATTGAAACGCTCACGCCTGAGATCATGCACGAACTGGTTGACAAGATCGTAGTCCACGAACCCGACAAGTCCAGTGGAAAGCGTGTGCAGGATATTGAGATACACTTCCGCTTTGATGTGGCGGTGTCCACCATATCCGTTGAAACAGGTAAATATGGAAAAAAGGTCGCATAACCGACGGTGTTATGCGACTACACTAAGGGAGAAAAAACTTCTATATCACTACTGTGCTTTC
>SFMO01000014.1 GCA_004554385.1 Ruminococcus flavefaciens | reverse complement strand
TTTAAATCTTTGTCTAACTTTTTGGGGTCAGTTCAAAGGAGCCTAAATGGCTCCTTATTCTTTTCCGACAGCTTCTCCCCTTTATCGGCATAGCCGCTGTTGACTTTTCCTGCACTATAGTGTATAATTTTTACATGAACAGGAGATGATAAAATGCGCTCAAAAGGTACTAAAACTATTGCCGAAAACCGCAAGGCAAGACATGATTATTTCGTTCTCGAAGCCTATGAAGCAGGCATCGAGCTTGTGGGCACAGAGGTAAAATCCATCCGTCAGGGCGGTGTGAACCTTAAAGACTCATGGTGCTCTATAGATAAGGGAGAGCTTTTCGTCCGCGGTATGCATATCTCACCCTACGAAAAAGGAAATATCTTCAACCGCGATCCAATGAGAGTAAGAAAGCTCCTCATGCATAAGCGCGAAATAAATAAACTCTACGGAACTCTCAAACAGGAGGGACTATCTCTCATTCCGCTGAGCCTTTACTTCAAGGATTCCCGTGTAAAAATGCAGGTTGGTCTCTGCAAGGGCAAAAAGCTCTACGATAAGCGCGCAGACATCGCAAAGCGCGACGCTAACCGTGAAATAGACCGAAACCTCAAATCACGCAATCACTGACCAACTGCATCTCAGCAAAGGAGCTTTCACATGATCTATCCACAGCCGCTGAAAAAAGGTGACAAAGTCGCTGTAATATGCCTTTCAAGCGGAGTTATCGGCGAACCCTACTGCGCCCACGAAAAGGAGCTGGGCGTTAAGAAGCTCTTTGAAATGGGGCTTGAACCTGTATTTACAAGCCATGCCCTCATGGGTAAGGACTACATCATGGCTCACCCCGAGGCTCGTGCCGCAGACCTGAAAGCAGCCTTTCTTGACGACTCGGTAAAGGGTATCATAACTTCTATCGGCGGTATCGAGACCTTCCGTACTTTCCCTTATCTCATGGAAGATGAGGAATTCATAAACGCTGTCCGTCAGCACCCTAAGTTCTTTCTCGGATTTTCCGACACTACCAATAACCACCTGATGCTTTACAGGCTTGGTCTTCAGACCTTTTACGGTCAGGCTTTCATGTGCGATATGGCTGAGATTTCGGGAGATATGCTCCCTTACTCAAAGGCTCAGTTTGAGAGCTGTTTCGCTCCCTATCATGGCAGGGTCATAACACCCTCTCAGGTCTGGTATGAGGAGAGAAAAGATTTCTCCGCCGCCGCTGTGGGAACTATGCCTGTCTCTCATAAGGAAGAACACGGCTATGAGCTTTTACAGGGAGCACCTGTGTTCGAGGGTGAGCTTCTCGGCGGCTGTATCGAAAGTATGGGGGATATGCTCCTTACAGGAAATGCTGAACGCTATGGCAGTCTGCTGAAAGCTGAATTCGAAAGCTGTCCGCAGTTTAAAGAGGAATTTGCAAAGCAGGCTGAGATAACACGGAAATACGATATCTTCCCTCATGCAGATGAGTGGAGAGGCAAAATACTTTTCGCCGAGACAAGCGAGGAAACTCCAACGCCCGAAAGGCTGAGAGAATACCTTGCGGCACTGAAAAAACAGGGCGTGTTTGAACAGGTAAGCGGTGTCATAGTGGGCAAGCCCATGAACGAGAGATACTATGAGGAATACAAGTCGGTATGGCGCGATACAGTGGGAAATGAAAAGCTTTCCATACTCTATAACGTGAACTTCGGTCACGCTTCTCCGAGAGCTATACTGCCCTATGGTGCTTTGGCGCGTGTAAATGCCGAAAAACAGGAAATAACACTATTGTAAAGGAGAGAGCCTATGATTTGGGACAGAGTTTCGGGACTTTATGACTTTTTTGAAAACAAGGCAAACGGAAAGGTCTACAGCGCCCTCGGCACAAGGACTGCCGAATATATAGATGAAAACGATATAGTCCTTGAATGTGCCTGCGGAACAGGCGCTATAACCGCAACTGTTGCACGCAAATGCCGAAAGCTCGTTGCTGTTGACCTGTCGTCAGGCATGATGAAACAGGCAGAAGCAAAATGCCGCGGACTTGATAACGTTATCTTCCGAAAGGCTGATATCACAAAGCTTAACTGCGGCGATGAGAAGTTCGACAAGGTCATCGCAGGCAATGTCATACATCTGCTTGACGATGCTGAAGCCGCTGTAAGAGAAATGCTGAGAGTATGCAAAAAAGGCGGAAAAGTCATTATCCCCACTTACGTAAACTCTACAAGCAGAGTAAGCAAAGCTCTTTCGGGATTTTGCAGTATCATCGGCGTAAGGTTCAACAGGGAGTTCACCTTAGAGTCGTATAAGGCTTTTTTCGGAAATATGGGGCTTGAAAATACTGTGTTCTTTGTTATAAACGGACATATGCCCTGCGCCGTTGCAGTCATCACAAAGACCTGATATCGCTTTTTATCTGCCACAGCGACAATTATTTCTGCTTAAGGCAGTTGACAAATCAGCAGAAATGGTCTATAATATTATGTGAAGTATTACAACTTCAAACCTCTCCCCTCATTATTAATGGGGGCGTAAAGGTTTCGACGGGGGTCTTGAAGTGTGATAAGCGAGCGGAGAATGGCGTGATCTCCATAACCTGCGCCACGTTTAAATATAAACGCAAGAAATAACATTACAGTTTCTAGAAATAGCGAACTGGTAGCTGCTTAAGTCAGCTTCTGTCCACCGAGGGAGTACCGCGGCTCTCGCTTGGGCATCGATTAGCGGTGAACGACTGTCGGAAGTGTCCGTGTCCGTCAGTTGTATACGGACTACCTGTGGCTTCAGCCCGTTTATCGGCGGTCACCTCAGGGAATCATAATAGGTAAAATACGCTCGTAGAAAGTTGCATGAATGGGCTTTCGGACAGGGGTTCAATTCCCCTCGCCTCCACCAGAAGCAAGGCTCGTAAACGGCTTAGAATAGCCATTTTGCGAGCTCGTTCTTTTTAAAAAGTGCTCTCAACCACTTATTGACCACTTATTTTTTTATTTAACAATATCAGACGCTCCGCAGAGTTTTGTCTCTGCGGAGTATTTTTATGCCATAGTCTGCTCCATATTTTCTTCTTCAAGCTCGTCCTCATCTTCGTCAATGTCAGGTTCAGCTTCCTTTGCGGACTTATGTTCAGTGTCTTTCCCCTCTCGGGTAAATCTCAGTGCATTGGTTATGGCATCGCAGTTTCTCGCTCTTGCCTCCTGGAACATATGGGAGTACAGGTTCAAGGTCGTTCCTACGATGCTGTGTCCCATGTCTGCCGACACGGCTACTACGTCTATGCCCTCGTAGATGAGAAGTGAAGCGTGAAGATGTCTCAGTGAATGTATGCCGCGGAAGGGGATGTCAATCTTCTCGCAGTAGCTTTTCAGATACTTGTACGGCATTTCGGGGTACATCGGTGAACCGTTCCACTTGGTGAACAGCCTGTCGTGGTCCTCCCACTTCGTTCCCAGCCGACGGGCTTCTTTTCTCTGCTCCTTGCGGTACTTCTTCAGCATATCCATGACGTCCTCGGGGAACTTCGCCACTCGCTGAGACTTCTTAGTCTTCGTAGTATCGGTGTAGATACCCTTCGCAGGTGTGTAATGGGAAGTTCTGCGGACTCTTATGGTGTTGTAGTCAAAGTCGATGTCCTTCCACTCCAGTCCCAGCATTTCGCTTCGTCGAAAGCCGCTGTATATCGCCAGTGTTATGTAGACCTGAAACCACATTGGCTCATAGCACAGATCTTCAAACAGCTTCTTCACTTCGTCAAGGGTGTATATCTCCTTTTCCTTCTGCTCCAGTTTGGGTATCACAACTCTGCTGCACGGATTGTCTGTCAGCATTCCCATACGGATAGCGTAGCTGAATATATCGCTGATGAAGCTCAGGTGATGTATAGCCGTCTTTCGTGACAGCGGCTTGCCTGTGACCATGTGTCTGCCGTTCACGATAAGATCGGTGATGAACATTTGTATGTCTCTGGACGTTATCTTGTCCATACGCTTGTGTCCGATGGCAGCGTAGATACGCTTGGTGACCTGCCGCATTTTTGAGAATGTGGTCGGTCTCAGGTTGACCTTTGCATACTCATCAAACCACTGCTCGGCAAATGTCTCGAACTTGACCGCCGATGTTATCTGACCTTTCTTGCACTCCTCCTCGAACAGCACCGCCTGTTTGTTGACCTCTTTATCGATCTGACGAGGTGTCATGCCGGGTTCGGGGTAATAGCTTTTGTACTGATTATGCTGCCTTCCGTAAATATCGTAGCCGCATGACACTTTAATCTCAAATGAACCATTCGGTCTTTTTCTTATAGTCGCCATATATTTTCCCTCCTTCATAAATATGGCGCGTTTTTTGCCAACGACATCATACCACAACTCGGTGCGGAAGTCCAGAAAAAACGCGCCATTTCCACTATTTTTTTACGTGGTCTCCCCACGCAGATATTTCAGAAATAATTCCTTGTTGATAAGATATTTGTTGCCTGCCATGATGTGCGGCACCTGACCGCTCAGGCACATCTGACGGACTCTGTATTCGGTCAGCCCTTCCACAAGAGCTGCCGCCTCCTTTATGGTCAGCATTACGATTTTAGCTTCTGTTTTGTTTTCAGCCATTCGATCATACTCCTTCTATTTGTCTTGTTCATGCTTCCTGTGTGATTTGCATTGTTCATTTTTCATTACTCCTTTGTTAATTTTTGTAAAGGGTACGGTCGTTGAGCGTACCCTTTGCTGAGCCTGCGTTTCGCCGACTCAGGTATATGAGGTGGTGGTTGACCACCTCATGTTGATGATTGAAACTCGATTGAGTTACCCCATATGCATACCGAGCTCTTCCTTTTTCCGTATCTCCTTTGCCAGTGCCTTTCTGTCAACGTGCTCACGTGCGTATTCGGTATCGTCAGTAGGCTCAGGCTCGTCCTCAATTATCGAAGCCAGAGCAGCAATGCCACCGACGATATCAGGTGCAGCACTTCTATCAACACCACCAGTCGGAGCAGTCTGAAGCCGTGACTTCTGCTCTGCTCTTCGGCGCATTTCAGCTGCGATAAGGTCTGCTCGTTCAGCTTCCCAGCCTGTGAGACGAGGTCCTTCGCCGCCTGATCCAGCTTCGACACCTCTGCCGTCACGTTTTGTGACGTCTGCTCCTGTATCTCCTTCCCCTGTTCCAGCAGCTGATCGTAGATTATCCGCTGATTTCGTATGTACCGTTCCATTTGTGCGTATGTCATTGTCTCGTCTGTCTGAGCCTTGACATCGAACAGCGTATCTGTCAGAAGTTTCAGCTGCGAGATCAGCGCCAGCCAGTTGTGTTCCTGGACGCAGACCATAGTTGGTATGTCCTGTGTCTCCTGCATATTCTGCTTGGAGGCTTCTTTCGCTTCTTCGTATTTCGAATTCATATTCCATATTCTCCTTCCTATATTTCGCTTCGTGCAATTTATTGTCACGGCATCTTCTGCCGTTGGGACAAGTGTATGTGATGTACTTCCGGCTGTCCTCCCACCGAACATCATAACCCATTTGCTTCATGTAGAAGCGGAATTGCTTCTTTGACTTTGCTCTTTTCATGACCACGTCAATGGTATTGGAGAGAGCCATTTTCCAGCTCTCACCTCGCATTGCAACTCGATACTCACCGTTAGTTATACCGTTACTCTGCTTGTGAATCTCAGGTTTGCTGAGCGTTGTCACTCCATACTTCTGACATATCTCATCGCTGAGTTGCCGCAGCTCTTGCAGTGTGAACTTGTTGGAGTGGTACTTCAGACCTGTCTCGGCGTTGACTGCGTTGAGTATGAAGTGGTAGAGTAGGAAAGCACCGCCGTACCGCCTTTCGACGGCAGGTTTGTGCAGACCTCTCCGGGAACCGCACGTACTTGTTTCCAAGTATACGGCTCTGTTACAAATAAGATGAAAAACTCAGTTTTTATGGATAACG
>SFMO01000115.1 GCA_004554385.1 Ruminococcus flavefaciens | reverse complement strand
TTAATTCAAAGTTATTGAATACAAATTTATTATAACACAGTGCATGTAAATTGTCAATGGTTTACAAAAAAATATGATAATTACCGCTGAACACAGCCTTAAAGCTGTTCATTTACTCTTGAAAGAATTTCTTCTCTATGGTATAATATATTTTGTTAAAAAGGGGGGATCATGTGAAAAGGTCATCACTTAAAAGTATCATAGATAAAGTAAAAAAAGAACTTGAATCACTTTATAAATTTTCAAACACAGACGATCTGAGATTCGAAGCTTTTTTCCGTGGCGCAGCTCTCAGATATGCTAAGGCTAACAAACTAACCTGTATAACTGATAATGCTTCTCTGGAAAGCCTGCTCCCCGATGTGTTCCCATGTACCTCACATGATACAGAGACTTTTGCTGCTGAATCAGTATGCATGATACTTAATGATATTCCCGACGATCAATGGAGCAATAACATTCAGCTTATAGGACGGCTGTATCAATACTTCAACAGTGAAGCAAAGGAAGCTGCTCTCAGCGGACTTAAGCGTAATGTAAAGGTTGGAGCCGACAATATCTCTGCCGCCACGCAGATATTCACTCCTGAATGGATCGTCAGTTACCTGACTGAAAATACTCTCGGTCAGATACTGGCTGAGTGCTGCGGATTCGACACATCAAAGCTTTTATACTATATTTCGCAGCCTTTACTGAGTTCTCCGCGTTCTCCCGAAGATATATCCTTTTTTGATCCATGTATGGGAAGTGGAAATATCCTCGTGGGAGCTTTTGATATTTTCATGGATATGTACCTCTCTCTCGGATATGACAGTTTTAAAGCTGCAAAGCTCACTCTCACGAGGAATCTCTTCGGTATAGATATTGACAGCCGTATGGAAAGAATGGCACATTTTGCTCTTATTATGAGAGCTGCCTACTACACTCAGGAAATACTTGGTATGCGGCTTTCCCTCAATCTTTATGATACAGAAAAACTTTACGCTGACGATGATTTTTCTCGTCAGTTCAAGGATTCTGAGCTCTTTGGCAGTCTTATCAGACCTCATGTTCCGCCAAAAGACAACAGCTCCAAAGCTGCGAAAGTCTATGAGCTTCTAACACGGAAATATGATGCAGTTGTAACAAATCCGCCATATCTCAGCTGTGGAAATATGAGCGCTCAGCTTCTCGGTTTTATAAAAAACAGCTACCCTGACTACTGTGCGGATCTGTTCTCAGTGTTTATCCAGCGCTGTACGGAATTCACTGTTCCGCAAGGACGTCTCGGATTTCTCACCCCCTACGTCTGGATGTTCATTAAAAGCTATGAAAAGCTCCGAAGAATGTTGTTTAACGAGCGGACTCCCGAAAGTCTTGTACATTTTGAATATTCCGCTTTCGACGAAGCTACTGTTCCTGTCTGTGCATTTACTATGCTCAATCATAAAATCAGCCGCAAGGGCGTATACTTTCGCCTTACAGAATTCCGCGGCGGACTTGAGGTACAGCGCCAGAAGCTCCTTGAAGCTATATCCACTCAGGATAAAGACTATGTTTTCAAAACTGATGCCGAGGACTTCAATAAACTTCCTAACGCTCCCACAGCATACTGGCTCAGCGAAAATGTGCGAAGGCTTTTTTCAGAATATCCTCCTCTCGGAAGTATCTCCGCTCCGAGAAAAGGCAATTCTACCTCTGATAACGACAGATTTCTGCGGCTGTGGCATGAAGTGGACAACAGCAAGCTGAATATCGGCAGTACTTCTATCAACAGAGCTGAAACTCTCAGCAAGCGCTGGTTCCCATATAATAAAGGCGGCGGCTATCGTAAATGGTACGGTTTCAACGACTATGTCATAGACTGGTTTGACGACGGCGCAGCAATAAGAGCTATTCCAACTGCTGTTATTGCGAATTACAGATATTTCACCAAGCCAGGGCTAACATGGTCTACTCTGACAAGCGGCAAATTCAGCATAAGGCAGTTCGGCAGCGGTTACATATTCGATAACGGCGGCTGCTGTATATTTGACCTTGATGATAAGAAGAATTACGTATGTGCTCTTCTCAACTCCAAGGTTTTTGCTTATATTTTCGGTCAGCTGAATCCTACGCTGAACTTTCAGTCAGGAGAAGTAGCAAAGTTTCCGGTAATATACAAAAGTTCCCCCGAAGTAGACAGACTTGCGGAGGAATGTACAGAAATATCCAGGGCTGAATATGACTCCTTTGAGACCAGCCGTGAATTCAGAAAGCACCCACTGATATGAGGCTATACCTCCTTATCTGTGAGTGCTTTTTTTAGTTTTTGAAGATATTGGATTGTTTCTTTCAAGGTCTACTGTCTGTCTGCGCCAGTCATTAGCAG
>SFMO01000114.1 GCA_004554385.1 Ruminococcus flavefaciens | reverse complement strand
TTTCGCAAAATTATTGATTTAACGAGAAAAGAGCAGTTGACTCCGATTTTATTCAGTTTTCAATATTCGGAATGACGGCACTTTTACGTTACACTGACGGTCATGCGCACTTAGAAAGAAGGCTCATACAGGTACGCTTACGCTCCATATCGGAATGAATGTAGCGGTTAAGCGTGACTTCTACGGAGCTATGCCCTAAAATCTCGGACAGCGTTTTCACATCAAAGCCCAGTTCGACACACCTTGTTGCAAATAAATGGCGCAGGCTGTGATAGTGGAATGACGGCAAATCTGCGTTATGCAGTATTTTAGCGAAGCGGTACTGCATTGTTCTTGGCTCAACAGGCTTTTTCCTGCCGGACACCACATAGACCTCACCGTTATCCTTAAACCGTCTGAGCAGAGGAAGCAGGCAATCAGGGATAGGAATTGTTCGTTTAGAACTTTCGCTTTTCGGCTCAGTGATGATGAGCTTGGTTTGTTTGGATCCTGTTCTGCACTGCACACGCTGAATGGTCTTGCTGACGGTCAAAACACGTTTTTCAAGGTCAATCTCTTTCCATTGCAGAGCGCAGACCTCACCGATACGCAAGCCCATATACATCGAGATTGCAATACCCACGCTCGTAACAGACGGACGCTCGTCCAGATATTTTTCAAGCCTGAGCTGCTGTTTCTTGTTCATAACAGCAATTTCAGGCTTATTCTTTTTGGGGAGAACGATACCGTCAAGTACGTTACGGATTCTATATTCACGGCTTGCATAGCGAAAAACCGACTTGAACAGCACGATAATATCAGACAGATACCGCACCGACAAGCCCTCTTTTATCTTGCGTTCGATAAAAGCATATATATCTTTCGCTTTCAGCAGACAGCACTTTATCTCTCCAAATGCAGGTATAAGGTGCTTTTCGGCTTTCATGACGTAGTTGGCAGCCGTTGACTCCTTTATTCGTGATGCTGTCACATGAAGCCACTCGGTCACAAGCTCTCTGACCGTCATTTCCGTTACAGCGTACTCGTCCTCGCTGTGATCCAGTGCTATCATAGCCTTGTATTCGGCTTCATCACGGCTTTTTCCGTAGAACGAACGGAATACACGTCTGCCGTTCTCATCTTTGCCCATAGATATACGGCACTCCCAGCGTCCGTCCCTGCGTTTATAAGCTGTTTTCTTGCTCATTCATTAAAACCTCCAATTAATCATCGTTCAGTATAAGTAATTATGGAAACAATAAAAAAACAATCCACCTATCTTGACAAGACATACATAATTTGCTATAATAGTGATAAGGTATATTAGAAACTGTGTGAGAAACATACGAATCAAGTTTAGCGTATCGTCAATTCAATAATTTTGCGAAAAGTCGAGGTCGGGTTGTCACACTAACTTCGGCTTTTCTTGTTTTTTGAGCTATCTTGTTGATTGATTGAAGGTTTCTTCAGAATAGAATAATCTGAAAAAAGAAAAGAGTATCAGTCTCCGTTGTATTAGGAGATTGATACTCTTTTGTGCTATATTGGATTTTTATCGGAATAAGGTCACTTTTGGAAACTGCCCATTGTTAATTCTTATGAAGCTCAAAGACGGCGGTATCATGGCATTCGTGACCTCGGCAGGCACACTTGACAAGCGAGACGAGACTACAAGGCAGATGTTGGCTGACAAGGCTGACTTCATCGGTGCAATCAGACTTCCGGGCGGTAAAAACGGAGCTTTCAAGGATAATGCAGGCACGGAAGTCACCACGGATATTATCTTTTTGAAGAAGCATGAAGGCAAGTCACTTGCCGAAATGTCCGATATTCCCGATTGGGTACACATCGGTGAAACTGCTGACGGTCTGCCAATAAACAAGTATTTTGAACAGCACCCCGATATGGTGCTTGGCACTGTGGTCGAGGGCAACAAGCTCTACGGCAGCGGTACAATGGTTGTCGCCGAGGACGGCTTTGACCTGAAATCGGCACTTCATGAAGCTGTCGGAAAGCTCTCGGCGGAGATCAGTCATGAGCGTGGCAGAGATGTGTATGCTAAGACCGCTGACGGCGTTCAGGTTCAGATTCCGTCTAATCTGCGTAATTACAGCTTTTTTATGTCTGACGATCAAGTTTTCTTCAAGAAAAATAACGCCGCCTGCGAGTTCCGTTTCGATAAGGGAACAGCGCTGCACAAGCGTTTTAAGGCGTTTATTGAGCTTCGTGACCTCACCCGTGAGCTGATCGAAGCGATGGAGCTTGACAAGCCCGATGCTGTCATTAAAGACTTACAGGCAAAGCTGAATGTGGCATACGATGATTTCTACAAGAAGTTCGGGCTTATCCACTCTCAGACCAACAAGCGTTATTTTGCGGAAGATGTGTCCTACAATCTTGTGGCAGGACTGGAAAAGAGCTATGATAAGACTAAGCTCCTTGAAAAGTCCGATATTTTCACAAAGCGGACTATCGTGCCGCCGAAGGCTGTGGAACACGTTGACACAGCACTTGAAGCTCTCACGCTCTCCATTGCGGAGAAAGCAAGGGTTGACTTTGAGTACATGAGCAGTCTGACGGGTATGACCGAGGACGAGCTGAAGCACGACCTGACGGGCAATATCTTCAAGCTTCCCCATACGGAGAATGAGTATCAGACGGCGAGTGAGTATCTATCCGGCGATATTCGCAAGAAGCTCCGTGAAGCTGAGGAGATCGCTGAATATGATCCCGACTTCAATATAAATGTATCAGCACTGAAACAGGCTATGCCCGAACCGCTTAAAGCCGGAGATATTGACATTAAGCTCGGTGCCGCTTGGCTTGATCCGAAATACTATGAGCAGTTCATGTATGAGCTGTTGCAGACTCCGGCATATCAGCGGAGTGACAGTCCGTCCGCCCGTTGGAACAAGTCTGCTATCGTGGGAGTGGAATACTCCGTACACGCTAATTCTTTCCATGTCAGCAACAAATCTTCCGACAGGTCGGTGCTTGCTACTCAGAAGTATGGCACTCACAAAATGAACGCTTATGACATCTTTGAGCATTTGCTGAACCTGCAAGAGCCGAAGGTCTATAAGACTATCGAAGTGCCTGACGGCTTGGGCGACACAAAGGAAAAGCGTGTGGTAGATATTGATGCTACCCGTGTGGTACAGCGCAAAGCTGACGATATTCGCAAGGCTTTCAAGGCGTGGATTTTCAAAGATCCGCAGCGCCGTGAAGCTATTGTGGAGAAGTATAACGAACTGTTCAACAGTATCCGCCCCCGTGAGTTCGACGGCTCGGCTCTTTCTTTCCCGATGATGACTTCGGACATTAACCTCCACGATCATCAGAAAAATGCTATCGCTCATGCGATGTTCGGCGGTAATACGCTGTTTGCTCACTGCGTTGGTGCCGGAAAAACCTTTGAAATGATCGCTACTGCAATGGAAAGCAAGCGTTTAGGGCTTTGCACTAAGAGTCTGTTTGCTGTCCCGAATCATCTGACAGAGCAGATCGGTGACGATTTCCAGAAGCTCTATCCGGGCGCTAACATTCTTGTTGCGACCAAAAAGGACTTCAAGAAGGAAAATCGCCAGCAGCTCTTTGCAAAAATCGCTACTGGCAACTACGATGCAATTATCATCGGTCACTCTCAGCTTGGAAAGATTCCTGTGTCCAAAGAAAGACAGGTCATGACCATTCAGAGCCAGATTGACGATATTCTGCGTGGTATCGAGGAGCTTAAAAAGAGCGAAGGCTCTAAGTTTCAGATCAAGGCTATGGAGCGTACCCGTAAAAGTCTGCAAAAGCAGCTTGATAAGCTAGAAAAGGCTAATCAGGACGATACGCTGACCTTTGAACAGCTCGGTATTGACAGGCTTTTCGTCGATGAAGCACATGAATTCAAGAATTTGTTCGTGGCAACAAAATTGCAGAATGTAGCCGGAATCTCCAACTCCGCTTCTCAAAAAGCTCTCGATTTGTTTCTCAAATGCCGTTATCTCGATGAAAAGACTGGCGGCAAGGGCGTGATCTTCGCAACCGGCACGCCTCTCAGCAACAGCATTACAGAACTTCACACCATGATGCGTTACTTGGAGTATGACTTCCTGCGTGACCACGGCTTACAGCACTTCGACAACTGGGTTGCGGTCTTTGGCGACCAGAAAACCGATTGGGAGCTAAAGCCAGCGGGCAATGGCTTCAAGGAGCGCACCCGTATCGCCAACTATACAGGTCTGCCCGAATTAATGAGTATGTTCAAACAGGTTGCTGATATTCGTACCGCTGATACGCTGAAACTTGATGTGCCTGACTGTGAATATCAGGTGGTTCAAGTCGAAGCCACTTCGTTCCAGCAGGAGCTTGTTCAGGAGCTTGCCGACAGAGCTGATGCTATCAATGCAGGAAATGTTGATCCAACGATCGACAATATGCTCAAGATTACCTCGGACGGCAGAAAGCTCGGACTTGATCCGAGACTGATTGATCCGTCCTTTGAGGACAACCCTGATACAAAGCTCAACCGTTGTGTAGAAAATGTTGTCCGTATCCACGCTGAAACGGCTGAGGACAGGCTCACGCAAATCATCTTCTGTGATTTGGGCGTTCCGCACAAGGCCGCAGAAGCAGCGGTCGAGGGTGAAGATGCCGACGATGCTAAGGATAAGAAGTCTATCGCTGAGGTCGAGTCTCTTGAAGAAGAATGTGACTTCTGCGTTTATGACGATATTCGTGACAAGCTGATCGCAAGGGGTATCCCTGCGGAGGAAATTGCATACATTCACGATGCGAAAACTGAACAGCAGAAATCCGATCTTTTTGATAAAGTCCGTAATGGTGAGATTCGTGTTCTGCTCGGTTCTACGGCAAAAATGGGTACGGGTACTAACGTACAGAAACGGCTTATCGCCGTCCATGACCTCGACATACCATGGCGACCAGCAGATCTGGAGCAGCGCGCCGGACGTATCATCAGACAGGGCAACGAGAATAAGAATGTTCAGATTTTCCGCTATGTAACGAAAGGAACGTTCGATGCATACAGTTATCAGACTTTGGAGAATAAGCAGAAGTTTATCTCTCAGATCATGACGAGTAAAACTCCGGCAAGAAAATGTGAAGATGTAGACCAGCAGGCTCTCACTTACTCTGAAATCAAGGCACTCTGTACCGGAGATGAGCGTATCAAAGAAAAGCTCATGCTTGAAAACGATGTGAAAGAGCTGAGGGTTCTCGCAGCGGAGCATAGGAACACGGTATTTGAGATGGAGGACAGGGTTGCTCGTTTTCCTGAACAGGAACAGAGACTAACTACTGTTCTCAACGATCTGCATACTGACCGTGAAGCACTCCGCAAGCTCCCGATTAATCCTGAGCGAAAACTGCCCGTATTCAAAATCACTATCGGTGATGTTGAGTACACCGACAGAAAAGAAGCAGCTAAGGCTTTGGAAGATGCGGTGCTGGCTATCAAGTATGCAGATACTCCCGTGAAGGTCGGCACGTTCCAGGGCTTTGACCTGAGCGTGACAGTAAATAGCAATATGATGGGCGGCGGTATGTCCGCTTGCCTGAAAGGGGCCGCTTCACATACCACTAAGCTGATCGAGAGCTTTGCCCACAACCTTAACCGTCTTGAAGCCGCCTTATACAACATTGACAGCAGAATTGAGCGTACTCAGACTGACCTTGCAAAACTCAGGCTTGACCATGAGGAAGCCCAAAAGATCGTAGCAGAGCCGTTCCCTCAGCAGGAGGAGCTTGACAGCAAAGAGGAAAGGTTGAAAGTCCTGACCGATGAACTGAATCAGGCAGCTATTGAAGCAAAGAAGAATGCTCCTAAGCGAGAAAAGACCTGTTACTTTGAGAGGTCGAAGATGAAGCGTGATGCTGCAAGGCTCGCTAAGAAGCCGAGAACGCCAAAGAACCAGACAAAGGGCAGGAGCAAGAAGCAAGGAATTGAATAAGCAACTTTGAACCCAGTGGATTCAAAGTGAAAGCGGAGGTGGTTTAATATCTATCTCCGCTTTTGTTTTCACCTAAATGTAATTTTTGTGTCAAATTTTCCGCATCGTAGTGTCGCAAAAAAGCGACTCCTCCTATTGACAAAGCGCACAAATAGTGTTATAATATATAGTAAGATCTTGTAAGTTAGGAGTGAAGATTATGGCTGAGAATAATCAGAAAATCAAATTGCTCAGGATTATGGAGTTTTTACGAGCTGAATCGAGTGTAGGAAAGCCTGTCTCCACCAGTCAAATCATAAGCTACCTTAATAGTATCCATATTTCCTGCGAACGTAGGACACTTTATAAAGATATGGATATGCTGATTGAAAGTGGTGCAAATATTGTTAAGACAGAACTTGGACGTGAGAATGCTTACTATATGAATGAGGTGTCGTTCTCGCTTGCTGAGGTAAAGACTCTAATTGATGCGGTTCAAGCTGCAAACTTTATTCCGGCAGACAATGCTCATGTACGGTAAGGAAGCAAGCAACCGAAAACAAGAGATAGACCGCCAGCACTACACTATTCCGAACCAAAGACCAAAAGATAAGCATTTTGAGAAAATCTAAACTTTTGGATTTTCCTACAATGCCGACTACGGCGGAATCCCTCCCACTCCTTA
>SFMO01000013.1 GCA_004554385.1 Ruminococcus flavefaciens | reverse complement strand
GCCCACTCCCGGTAACGCAGTTCTCTCTTCACTTCTTTGATCGTTGCCATGTGCTCAGCTCCTTTCAGCGTTTTCCGCTTCGGAACTATTTTACTGCTTTTTCATTATGCTGTAAAGGGCTGAGGGTGGTTGGCGCTTACTATCTACCACCTCCGCCCACCGAGCAACTGCCGAAAAGACCGGCATCAACTCGGTGGGCATATTTAATGTTACTGTTAGTAACATGTTTTTGCGACGTGTCAGACTATTTTCTTGGAATGCTATGAATTCTAACAACAAGCCTATTGACATTATCAAGCTCATGTGCTATAATAAATCTATTATAAGCGATAAACCTGTTGTTACTATTAATAACAGCGACTCATATAGGAGGTAAAGCATATGAAGCACTTGTCCCTTGAAAAGCTGGCTGAGATCGTCACCAGCAAGAGAAAGGCCATGAAGCTCTCACAGGTTGTGACTGCTGAAAGAGCCGGAATGAACCGTTCACTCTTATCCCGCCTTGAACAGCAGGAGTTCACGCCCTCTGTGGATCAGCTGCTCGCTCTTGCAGAGGTCCTTGAATTCGATCACAGAGATGTATTCGTAGACGATACTGCTGCTGATGTTACTCCTGTAGAGCGCAAGAAGATCGCTGTTGCAGGTACCGGCTATGTAGGACTGTCCCTCGCGGTTCTGCTGTCTCAGCACAACGATGTGACCGCTGTGGACATCGTTCCGGAGAAGGTTGAGAAGCTTAACAACTGGCAGTCTCCGATTCAGGATGACTTCATCGAGCAGTACCTTGCAGAGCATGAAGAGCGTCAGCTTTCCCTCAAAGCGACAACCGACGGCGAATCTGCCTACAAGAATGCGGATTTCATCATCGTTGCTGCACCTACGAACTATGATCCCAAGACCAACTTCTTTGACTGCTCTGCTGTTGAAGCAGTTCTCTCTCTCATAAAGGCTGTAACAGGCAAAAAGAAGAATAAGCCCACCATTGTCATCAAATCCACGATCCCTGTCGGCTACACAGCACAGGTTCGTGAAAAGCTGTGCATGGACAATATCATTTTCAGCCCTGAGTTTCTTCGTGAATCCAAGGCTCTCTATGATAACCTTTATCCGAGCCGTATCATCGTTGGCTCCGATGAAGCGAACATGAAGGCAGCTGAGGAGTTTGCTGCACTTTTACAGCAGGGAGCCATCAAGCCAAACATTGATACGCTCTTCATGGCAACTACAGAGGCAGAAGCAGTTAAGCTATTCGCCAATACATATCTTGCACTTCGTGTAAGCTACTTCAATGAGCTGGATACCTATGCAGAGGTCAAGGGACTGAAAACCGCAAATATCATCCGCGGAATCTGTCTTGATCCCCGTATCGGCGACTATTACAACAACCCGTCCTTCGGTTACGGCGGTTACTGTCTGCCCAAGGATACAAAGCAGCTTCTTGCAAACTATCAGAATGTTCCTCAGAATATGATGACTGCTATTGTTGAGTCGAACAGAACCAGAAAGGATTTCATTGCTGACCGTATCATGGAGATCGCCGGCACCTATGGCAACAGTGCAGACTATTCCGCTGAACAGGAGATTAAGCAGAAAGAGATCGTTGTGGGTGTATACAGACTCACAATGAAATCCAACTCAGACAACTTCCGTCAGTCCTCTATTCAGGGTGTTATGAAGCGAATCAAGGCAAAGGGCGCTACGGTTATTATCTATGAGCCGACACTTGAAAACGGAAGTACATTCTTTGGTTCTCTTGTTGTCAACGATCTGAAGAAGTTCAAGAAAAAATGCGGCTGCATCGTTGCAAACAGATATGACTCTGTGCTTGATGATGTTGCAGAAAAGGTATATACAAGAGATCTGTTCAGAAGGGATTAAGATATGAGTAAAGAAAGAATTGACTTGAACGGAAAGACTATACTTGTGACAGGTTCTCCCGGATTTATAGGTGCAAACCTTGTCCTGAGGCTGCTGAAAGAAATGTCTTCCGGCACAGTCGTTTCTCTTGATAACATGAACAACTATTATGATCCGAAACTGAAAGAGTATCGTCTTTCGCTGATTGAAAAAGCAGCTGAGGTCTCCCCTGTCAGACACATCTTCGTTCAAGGCTCAATTGGCGATAAGGCACTGATAGAGAAGCTGTTTGACGAGTATCACTTCGATATAGTGGTCAATTTAGCAGCACAGGCAGGTGTTCGCTACTCTATCGACCACCCTGATGTGTACATCGAGTCAAACATAATAGGCTTTTACAATATCCTTGAAGCCTGCCGTCATAATCCTGTGGAGCATCTGGTATATGCTTCATCTTCTTCTGTATATGGAGGAAACAAGAAGGTGCCGTTCAGTGTAGACGATAAGGTCGATAATCCTGTATCGCTATATGCAGCGACCAAGAAGTCTGACGAGCTTATTGCTCATGCTTATTCAAAGCTCTACAACATACCGTCTACAGGTCTGCGTTTCTTCACAGTCTACGGTCCGGCAGGCAGACCTGATATGTTCTATTATTCCGCTACTAACACATTAGCAAAAGACGGAACTATCAAGATCTTCAACTATGGTAACTGCAAACGTGACTTCACCTATGTCGACGATATTGTCGAGGGTGTTTACAGAGTTATGCAGGGAGCTCCCGAGAAACAGAACGGCGAAGACGGACTTCCCCTCCCCCCTTATGCAGTGTATAACATCGGCGGCGGTACTCCAGAGAACCTGCTTGACTACATAAGCACATTGCAAGAGGAGCTTGTGAATGCAGGTGTTCTTCCGGCTGACTACGACTTCGAGGCACACAGAGAGCTTGTTGGAATGCAGCCGGGTGATGTGCCTGTGACCTATGCAGACTCTTCCGCTCTGGAAGCTGACTACGGTTTCCGTCCGACAATCGGTATTCGTGAAGGTCTGAGAAAGTTCGCGCAGTGGTACGCTGAATATTATAAATAATCTCAATGTACGCAGATAGATTTTCGTGACAAAAAGTCGGTTTTGACATACAGTTTTTTGAAGAAAATTGTGGCAATTCGGATCCATTTTTTTAGAAAAAAACGTATTCCAACCACTTGTTTACCACTTATTTGTACCAAAAGCTGCCAAAAATCACTTGAAGCTGCTAAAAGCGAAATCGTAAAATACCGCGAAATACAGCCATTTTCGCAACTTAGCAAAAATCACTAAAAGTGCTTCTCCTTTTTCAATTCCCCTCGTCTCAAAATTTGAGCTCACAAATGGCTTAAAATAGGCATTTGTGAGCTCGATTTTTTGACAAAATTCTATCAACCACTTATTTTTATATTTAACAATTAAAAGTACTCCATAGAGTTTGTTACTTTGCGGAGATTTTTCCCTTTTTAGCTCTGCATTTTATCCGTAAGTGTTACAAAGAATATGTTGCCATATCTTCATACCTTTGTGCTGACTGAGATAAGATTCTGCACAGCATCATATATCCTGTGCGCTATGAAGCTATTATTCATGGTATACAGGTGTATCCCGTCAATGCCCTCTGTTATAAGATCTGTGATCTGATCAATGGCATAGGCGATACCTGCATCACGGAGAGCTTCTTCGTTATGCTCATACTTTTCAAGCACACGCACAAATTTCTTCGGCAGCTCAACTCCGCACATTTTTACCATGCGTTCGATCTGCCTCTTATTTGTCACAGGCATGATACCTGCTTCAATGTGCCTTTGTCAATAAAAAACTGAGCCACCTCGCTAATAAAAAAGTGAGCCAGTTTTGATAAAAAAATAATGAGCCACTAATCATTATTCATGGTTGAGTCGATGCGATAAGAGGAGCTGCAGTTCATATTCAGAACGAAGG
>SFMO01000113.1 GCA_004554385.1 Ruminococcus flavefaciens | reverse complement strand
TACGGCAGCTCCTCAGGAATTCAAAGACATACTTGTAAGAAGCTTTATAAAGCTTTCTGAATTCTTTATGGAGAAAAGAAAAAATTCCCTGTGCGACAAGCTCTTCGGAAATATCGTTGAGTGTACTCATAATATGTTTGCCTCAGCTATTTTCTACGACAGACAGTCTCTGCGAAGCTGCGATTATCGTTTCAGTGAGATACACTCATACACCTGCCGCAATGGCAAATGGAAGTGCAGCAAATACTACGGCAACAGAGGAAAAAACGGTCATCTCGGCGACATTGTAAAAGCTGTTGACAGCCTGCTCCGTGAAAAAAATGATTTCCGATACAAGATAAGCATAAGCGGAGTCTCAAAAACTGCTCTTAAGATAATACAGGATGAGATAAACAGCTTCTACGCAGAAAAAGAACGAAAAAAAGCCATGAAAATCGAGATCGATGTTTCCAAGCTTGCCAATATACGCAAGGCCGCTGACATTACCCGAGATAAGCTGATAGTTGATGAATGCCCCGAAAACATGTTTGAAGATGTCATCGAAAAAGCATCTGATACAGCAGCCGAGGATCATTCTTTACTTGATAATAATGAGATACGCTTCATGCGAGCCATGCTCTATGACGGAGATACAGAACAGGCAGCCCGAAGCTGCGGAAAGCTGCCTTCTATTCTTGCCGACAGCATCAATGAGAAGCTTTTCGATACCTTCAGCGATACCGTAATAGACTTTTCATCGGACTCTCCGCAGCTTATCGAGGACTATACCGATGAACTCAGACAAATGATACCTAAGGAGTAAAATATGAAAATACCAAAGAGGATCGCTTCTGCAGTGATAAATTCACTGAAGGGCGGTGTTGTGCCGAGAACAGGCCTTCCATATATCACAGTCGGACGTGAGAATGAGATCGACGCTCTCCTGCATGATGTGGACATAATAGCTGACGGCGGTGCTTCATTCAGATTTATCGTGGGAAAATACGGAAGCGGAAAAAGCTTCCTTCTACAGACTATCCGCAGCCATGTCATGGACAGGAACTTTGTTGTTGTAGACGCTGACCTGTCTCCTGAGCGCCGCTTACAGGGTACTAAAGGACAAGGTCTCGCCACATATAAGGAGCTTATACGCAATATGTCCACTAAAACACGCCCTGACGGAGGTGCACTGACACTTATCCTTGACCGATGGATAAGCGGTATACAGTCCGGGACCGCAGCTGAAAGAGGAATGTCTGCCGATTCTCCCGAATTCACAAAAAATGTGGAGAAAAAGATATACGAGGTCATCAATTCCCTTAATGAAATGGTTCACGGATTCGATTTTGCAAAACTGCTCACAATATACTACAGAGCCACTGTAGATGGAAACGATGAGGAAAAAGCCAAGGTCGTCAAGTGGTTCAGAGGAGAATATTCTACCAAAACTGAGGCTAAATCCGAACTGGGAGTAAATATTATCATCAGTGATGATGACTGGTATGAGTATATCAAGCTTTTTGCAGCTTTTCTGAAAATGGCAGGCTATAACGGTCTCCTTGTGCTTGTTGACGAGCTTGTGAATATCTACAAGATACCAAACAGCATCACAAGACAGTATAACTACGAAAAGATACTCACTATGTACAATGACACTCTCCAGGGCAAGGCAAAGTACATCGGCATTATTATGGGCGGTACACCTCAGTGCATCGAAGATACGCGCCGCGGCGTCTACAGCTATGAGGCACTTCGTTCAAGACTTGCAGAAGGGCGTTTCGGCAGAGAAGGCGTCAAGGACATGCTTGCTCCTGTGATACACCTGACTCCTCTGACATACGAGGAAATGCTGGTGCTGACAGAGAAGCTTGCAGATATCCATGCTCAGCTCTTTGATTATGAGCAGAAGATCACTCAGGATGATATGATAAGCTTTATAAAGCTTGAATTCGGACGTATAGGCTCGGATACCCATATCACTCCAAGAGAGGTGATACGCGATTATATCGAGCTCCTTGATATTATCCTGCAAAACCCCGGAATCAACATAAGCCAGTTTATCTCCTCGGAAGCTATGGAGCTTTCTGCCCCCGAAGGCAGCACCGACGATGAGGAATTCGCCGAATTTGAGATATAAGGACAATATATGAGTATATTTGATAGATACGCACCGTTTATACAGGATTTTATATATCGTAATAACTGGGAATCCCTTCGGGCTGTCCAGGCTGCTGCGGGAGACGCTATTTTCAATACTGATGAAAACGTACTGCTTACAGCTTCAACGGCATCAGGAAAAACAGAAGCTGCGTTTTTTCCAATACTGACTCTTTTCTCTGAGGACATGCCCCGTTCAGTAGGCGCAATATACATAGGTCCTCTGAAGGCTCTTATAAACGATCAGTTCATGCGTCTGAACGAGCTTTGCGACGAAGCTGATATCCCTGTATGGCACTGGCACGGCGATGTTGCACAGTCGCATAAAAGCAGAATGCTGAAAAATCCTTCGGGAATACTGCAAATCACTCCCGAATCCCTCGAAGCTATGCTTCTGCGAAAACACGCTCTTATACCGAAGCTTTTCGGTGATCTTCGCTTCATCGTCATTGACGAGATACACTCTCTTATGCGCGGAGACCGGGGAGGTCAGACTATCTGCCTTATTGAAAGGCTTTGTAAAATGGCTGGAGTAAATCCACGCAGGATCGGTCTGTCTGCAACTATCGGCGATCCCTCTCTGGCAGGTGAATTCCTGTCTTATGGAACAGGCCGCGGCACTGTTATCCCAAAGATCGAAAATAAAGGTGTTCGCTGGCGCCTTTCCATGGAACACTTTTATATCAGTCAGCAGGATCAGCCTGATGAAAAAGAAAATACCGAAGCCCTGCCTGTTCTTGATGAGAAAACAGATACCGCTCCGGAGCACTCTGATGCAGGAATGGGCTATATTTTTGAACACACCCGAGGCAAAAAATGCCTTGTTTTTGTTAACTCCCGTGAGGAATGCGAGGCAGTCACGACCACTCTCCGTTCATACTGCGAGGCAAAGCATGAGCCTGACCGTTTTCTTATACATCACGGCAACCTTTCTGCGGCTTACCGTGAAACTGCCGAGCAGGCAATGAAGGACGAGGATACATTTATGACAACCTGCACCACAGCCACTCTGGAGCTTGGTATCGACATTGGCAGACTTGAACGTGCTTTCCAGATCGATGCGCCCTTCACTGTATCATCCTTTCTTCAGCGTATGGGCAGAACAGGCAGACGTGATCTTCCTCCCGAAATGTGGTTCGTCATCCGTGAAGAGCTGCCAGAACCGCGCTCAATGCTCCCCGAAACTATACCATGGAAGCTTTTGCAGGGCATTGCACTTATACAGGTATATCTTGAGGAGCGCTGGGTAGAGCCGCCAAAACTGGACAGACTCCCCTTCAGTCTTCTTTATCATCAGACAATGAGTACGCTTGCTTCATGCGGCGAACTGACACCTGCTCAGCTTGCTTCAAAAGTCCTGTCACTTAAATTCTTTCACCGCATTACTCAGGACGACTACAGGATCCTTCTTCGCCATCTTCTCGAAAACGATCACTTACAGCGGACTGAGGAAGGCGGACTGATAGTTGGTCTTGCAGGTGAAAGAATAGTCAACAGCTTCAAGTTCTATGCTGTTTTTCAGGAGAATGAGGAATACACTGTTCGCTGGGGCTCTCAGGAGCTCGGCACCATAGTCATGCCGCCTCCCGCAGGTGAAAAGATCGCCATTGCAGGCCATGTATGGATAGTTGAGGAGGTAGACCACAAGCGCAGACTTGTATACTGTGAGCAGATCAAGGGAAAGGTGCCTGCATATTTCGGAGACTGCCCGGGAGATATAAATACTAAGATACTTCTCCGCATGAAAGATGTGCTCAGAGAGGATAAAAGCTATCCCTATCTTATGAAAAATGCAGTTGCAAGACTTGCACAGGCTCGTCAGACCGCCGGAAACTCCGGTGTGACCGATACTCCCCTGATCTGTATGGGCGGAAATATGTGGTGCCTTTTTCCATGGCTCGGAACTTATGCATTCTTTGCAATGGAAAGATTTCTCAAGATAAAGTGCGCCGACAGGCTCGGACTCAAAGGTATGGATTCCTCACGCCCATACTATATACAATTTACAATGAAGGTATCTCCTGAGGAATTCTTCTATGTCCTCGCAGAAGAAGCTAAAAAGGAATTTGATC
>SFMO01000012.1 GCA_004554385.1 Ruminococcus flavefaciens | reverse complement strand
TCAGATCAGTATGCTCAAAACAGTTGTGAACTCATATATGTGGGTAGCCCCCATGTCTCAGTCTACTCTCAGATACAACGATCTCTGCACAAGAAAATGTTCATATGCCAATAACCTTAACCGCGATATGATAATCTATCGTAAGGCAAGTGAAAACAATGCTTTGATCTCCGATTGTATCAGAACTGTGTATGAATACGCAGATAAGATCGACGGCCTTGAGATATAAATAATATATCCCCGTTCAGCGACACCAGTCATTGAACGGGGATTTTTTCGAAAAAAAAAGAATGAGAGCCATTAGGGGGGAGGTTCTCATTCTTAATAAGGGGATATGAGATTGTCATTTATGAAAGAATGACTTTCCATATGTTATTATAGCATAGTGCAATATATATTGCAAATATAAATAATTAATTGCAATATATATATTATTGATAAGTAATATTTAAGTAATAATTATCCATATCTTTACTCTAAGGAATATTTTTGATAAAAAACCCTCGGTTACAAAACCGAGGGTTGATTTATCAGTCAGCCATAAATACTTCAAATGCTTTATATGCCATATATGTGTCGAGCTTCGATACGATCTCATATGGTGCATGCATTGAAAGCACCGGAACTCCAAGATCAATTGTATCTACATTGAGGTTTGCTATATAAGCAGCTACTGTTCCGCCGCCGCCTTCATCGACCTTGCCGAGCTCACCTGTCTGCCAGATAACATTTTTGGAATCCATAAGTCTTCTGATACGTCCTGTGAATTCAGCAGATGCATCTGACGTACCTGCCTTGCCGCGAGCTCCTGTATACTTTGTAACAACAACGCCATGATTGATATATGCACTGTTATTACGCTCATTGACCTCAGGAAACGTTGGATCATACGCAGCATTAACATCTGCGGACAGGCACTCTGAAGCAGAAAGGACAGTTCTTGCGTCACTTCCGAGAGTCTCTGCAATATCAGCGACAAAGTATTCAAGATATGCAGAACGCAGGCCTGTATTTCCGTCGCTGCCTGTTTCTTCCTTATCTGTAAGTATAGTTACGACAGTGTGCTTTGGCTTTTTGCACTCAGCTGTAGCGATAAGTGCAGGATAAGCGCAAACCTTGTCGTCGTGACCGTAAGCACCTATCATGCTTCTGTCGAAGCCGATGTCCTTTGCCTTGAAAGCAGGAACTGCTTCGAGCTCTGAGGAAATGAAATCAGCCTCTGTGATACCGTATTTTTCAAAGAGGATGTTCATTATATTGAGCTTGACAGAACCGCTCTCCTCATCGTCCTTGAAGGGGCGTGATCCTATAACGATATTGAGCTGTTCGCCTGTTATTCCCTTTGCAAGAGGCTTCTGCATCTGTGCTGCTGCGAGATGCGGAAGGAGATCCGTCACACAGAAAACAGGATCATTTTCGTCCTCGCCGATATTGACAGCCACACTTGTACCGTCAGCCTTTATAACAACACCGTGGAGTGCAAGAGGAATGGTGGTCCACTGATACTTCTTGATACCGCCATAGTAATGGGTCTTGAAGAGAGCCATCTCAGTATCCTCATAAAGCGGATTCTGCTTTAGATCAAGTCTTGGTGAATCGATATGTGCTGCACAAAGTCTTACGCCCTCTGTAATGGGAGCTGAACCGATAACCGCTGCAAGAACAGCCTTTCCTCTGTTGTTTCGGTAGATCTTATCCCCTGCCTTAAGCTTCATGCCTTCTTTAAATTCCACAAAGCCCTTTTTTTTAAGAAGCTCTATAGAATAAATAACTACTTCACGCTCTATCTTGCCCTTGTTCATAAAATCCTTATAGCCTTCGCAGAACTTGTCGCAGGCTTTGAGATCCTTGTCGGACACAAGATGATAAGCGTTTTTGCGCTGCATAAGGAGCTTTTCCTTAAGCTTCTTAGCTGCATCCTTCTTCTCTGCCATTATAATTTCTCCTTTCGCAGAAAATCTATAGCACAGCCTTTTTTGGCTGAGTTATTTCACTTTCATAGGAGTTTGCTTATTTTTGAAGATCTCCCTGATCTTTCCTGAGACTTCCCACGCGATGCCGTTTACTGTATCCATATTTCCGTTATTGTGGATAATATAGTCAGAATGGCTCTTGAAGAATTCCTCATTGAGCTGCGAATTCATACGTCTGCGAGCCTGCTCCTGAGTCAGTCCGTCACGTGCGATTATACGCTTTTCACGGATCTCAGCATCTGCAAGAACAGATATTATTATCTCACAGAAATCGTCAGCGCGGCTCTCAAACAAAGTCGGAGCATCGAGAAGAATAAGCTTCTCCCCCTTCATTGAATGGACTCTTATCTGGCGAAGTATCTCGCCTGTGATATAAGGATATGTAATTGTATTCAGAGCCTCGAGCTTTGACTTTTCAGAAAAAACAATCCCTGCAAGTCCTCGTCTGTTAAGGGTCCCGTCCTCATTGATGACGCTCTCTCCGAAGAGGTCTGCTATCTCGTCAAGGCACTTTGTCCCCTTTTCAACGATCTTACGTGCGACCTGATCGCAGTTGATGACAGTAAAGCCGTTTGAAGAAAAGATCTTCGAAACCGTACTCTTGCCTGCTCCGGTCTGTCCTGTAAGTCCAACAACCATAACGCCGTTGAGACTGTTCATATCCTTATCACCTCGAATCCTGCCGCCCTTATAAGGCGGTTATATACAGCAAGTCCTACGCCGTCTTTTTCCGGCGCACGAACATAGACTCTTTCAGCACCTATCTCATCAAGCTCGCGCAGTCTCTGAAACAAAAAGTGAGCCTGCTGAGAACTGTCTTTACCGTAGGTCATATATCTGTACGGGAATTTATCCCTGTCATTATCGAAAATCAATGAATAAACATCATTTCCGCCATGCTCGCCAACATAGGTTATAAAACTCTCAAGAGAACCTTCCACCATGATTATATCAGCCTTCGGAGAATAGTGCTTATACTTCATCCCCGGAGAAGCCGCCTTCTGACCTGCCTCAAGCTCATGCAGAATGGCACGGTCAATGATAACTTCATCACAGATCTCAAGAAGCATTTCTCTTGTTACACAGCCCGGGCGAAGTATCCTTACAGAGTTATCTCCCTCAAAAGAGATAACCGTTGATTCTACACCGAATTCTGAGCTTCCGCCGTCAACAACAGCTGATATTTTACCGTTCATATCGCGCATAACGTGTTCAGCAGATGTAGGGCTTGGATAACCTGATGTATTTGCTGACGGAGCAGCAATAGGTCTTCCGGATATCTCAATGATCCTGTGCATTACGGGATGAGAGGGCACTCTGATGCCTACCGTATCAAGTCCGCCCGAGGTTATCATGGGTATCCTTTCATTTTTTGGAAGCACCATAGTGAGAGGTCCGGGGCAGAATCTTTCTGCAAGCCTGTATGCAAGCTCAGGTATTGACGCTGTATAATCTGCCGCCTGAGAAAAATCAGCAAGATGTACTATAAGCGGATTATCGGCAGGTCTGCCCTTTGCCTCAAAGACCTTGCGTACAGCAGCCTCATTGGAAGCATCTGCACCAAGACCATAGACAGTTTCGGTGGGTATGCCGACTATCTCGCCCTTTTTAATAAATTCAGCAGCTATTTCAAGGTCTGTTTCCTTGTCGCTTAGTAAAACTGTATCCATAAAAACTACGCTTCCTGATTTGCGAGCTTGGCAGCCTGATCGGCAGTTGCAAGCGCATCAAACACTTCATCAAGATTTCCGTTGAGAATGTCTTCAAGTCTGTATATAGTCAGACCTATACGGTGATCCGTAAGACGTCCCTGTGGATAGTTGTATGTTCTGATCCTTTCGGAGCGGTCACCTGTACCGACCTGCATTTTTCTCTCCGAAGCGATCTTAGCGTCTTGCTCCTCCTGCATAGCCTCGTAAATCCTTGAGCGCAGAATTTTCATTGCTTTATCCTTGTTCTTATGCTGGCTTCTTTCGTCCTGACACTCCACCACAGTATTTGTGGGGAGATATGTTATTCTTACAGCGGATTCTGTTTTATTTATATGTTGTCCGCCTGCACCGCTTGCGCGGAAATAGTCTATTTTCAGATCCGTGGGGTTTATCTCAAGCTCTACCTCGTCTGCTTCGACGAGAACTGCCACGGTAACTGTCGAGGTATGGATGCGCCCCTGTGATTCTGTTTCGGGGACGCGCTGTACACGGTGAACACCGCTTTCATACTTAAGCCGTGAATAAGCTCCGTCGCCTTCAATAGAAAAGCTGATCTCCTTGAAGCCTCCGAGCTCAGTAGGGTTGGCGCTGAGTACCTCCTGCTTCCAGCCCATATTCTCAGCGTACATTGTATACATACGATACAGTGAATTAGCAAAGAGTGAAGCCTCCTCGCCGCCTGCACCGCCTCTTATCTCTATGATAACGTTTTTATCGTCATTAGGATCCTTAGGAAGAAGAAGCACCTTAAGCTCCTGAGTAAATAACTCCATCTTCTCCTTTGACTCATCGTATTCTGCCTGAGCCATTTCCTTGAAGTCCTTATCAAGGCCGCCGCCTTCCAGCAGTTCCTTTGCCTCGTCAAAAGCCTCCTGTGCCTTTTTGTATTCCCTGTATTTGTCGATGATAGAAGTCATATTTTTGAACTCCTTCATAAGCTGTGTATAAAGCTTATTATCGCTGACGATATCCGGTTCAGAGAGTTTAGCGCTTATTTCTTCATATTTCTGCTCCATTAAAGCAAGCTTTTCAAACATTCAGTATTCTCCTTAATATATAATATCACAAAATACTGCTGAGCGCTAACCCTCATCGGCATGTTTTACGCTGCGGATACTCTTTTCAATCTTATTACGGGCAACCATAAACTCTCTTGCGCATTTAACACATCTTAGTCTGAAATCCATTCCTGCACGGATCACGAACATTTCACTGCCGCCGCAGGGATGATTCTTTTTCATTGTAAGTACATCACCCGGTCTGATATCCAAGACATTATCCCCCTTTCGCGTAAAAAGAAAAAATCGAACATTTTTATTATACCCTAAAATTCAGCTCAAATCAATATTTAGAGGGTATATTTTTTTCATTTTGGTGAAAAATAATAAAAAATCCTATATATTCATATCTAACCCATACAAAAAAACAGAAAGGATATTTATATGATATCAAGAGTTACCGCTGAATTCGAGACTCCTGAGCTGGCAGAATTCGCTCTTAAAAGAGTCAGAGAAAGCGTAGATTATGTTTATTCCGCAAAAATGATGTACAGCAGGATAGCCGAGCACTCGGCACAACTGGGGAGAAGTTCAACTTTTTCCATAATCCCCACTTATTGCAATACCCACACTAATTTTCTTACGGCAGTAATGGAATCTCCTGCTTCAAAGGATATTATACCCGAACCTGCACGGAACCGCAAGACCACAGCCTGCATAGTATGCGGAAGTGCAGCCGTTGATAATGTCATCTCAGTCCTCAACGCTCTCGGCGGACTGAATATCCGTTTTGCTCAGTAGCATATATAAATCACCTGCCGCATATGATTGACTACAAAGTTATTATAACGGAGGTAAAAATATGGAATACAGACCTGAAGGCTGCTTATTTGAAACGCCGTCAAATCAAAGATATATCTCTACACCTGAGGGACTTTCAGAGGCGATGGAAAAAGGTGTGATCCTCGAAGCAAAGGCTGTCCTGTGTACAAGCTCACATGACCTTGTAACAGAGCTTCCATGTGCACGCGGGATAATTCCGAGGGAGGAAGGCGCTATAGGGATAACAGAGGGCAAGACACGTGATATAGCTCTTATATCACGTGTCAACAAGCTCGTCTGCTTCAAAGTCTCAGAATTGTACCTTAATGAAAACGGAGAGCTTGAGGCAAAGCTTTCACGAAAGGCAGCACAGCTTGACTGCATGCGGAATTATATCTCAAAGCTCGTTCCCGGCGACATCATAGACGCAAGGATCTCACACATGGAGAAGTTCGGGAGCTTCGTTGATATAGGCTGCGGTATTCCCTCTCTCATCCCTATCGATACTATATCAGTATCACGTATATCACATCCCTCAGACCGTTTCATCCCCGGGCAGCTTATTAAAGTTATCATCAAGGGAAGAGAGGACGAAAGGATACTTCTCACCCATAAAGAGCTTCTCGGAACATGGGAGGAAAATGCACGAAGATTCAAAGCCGGTGAAACAGTACCGGGTGTCATACGCTCCATCGAAAGCTATGGAGTTTTTGTCGAGCTTGCACCTAATCTCGCAGGACTTGCAGAGCCTCGGGAAGGCATATCAGCAGGTCAGAGCGTCAGCGTCTACATAAAAGCAATTGTACCCGAAAAAATGAAGGTCAAGCTTATTATCGTAGACGTGTGCGGCGAATATACTCCCCCAAAAGAGATAGACTACTTCATACGATCAGATCACATAGATCACTGGAAGTACTCAACGGAATCCTCCGAAAAAAATATATCATCTTCATTCTAAAAGAAAAATGCACCTGATAAACAGGTGCATTTATATAATATCTGTCAGAATGCGATCTCTTCTGCGATATGGTGAAGCTTTTCATCATAATCCTTGTGCATGGAAAGTGCTTCCTGAATGTCATAGTCAACAAGCTTGCTGTCCTTGATACCAACAACTCGGTTGCCAACGCCCTGCTCAAGGAGCTCAACAGCATAATAGCCCATTCTTGTAGCTTCAACTCTGTCTCTTACTGTAGGTGAACCACCTCTCTGTACGTGACCGAGGATAGTAGATCTTGCGTCGATACCGGTCTTCTCCTGGAGCGTCTTAGCGATCTCATCTGAGTGACCAACACTCTCAGCAACGATAACTACGAAGTTCTGCTTGCCCTTTGCCTTCTTTGCAAGCATTGTATTTGCGATAGCATTTATATCATATGGAACTTCCTTTGTGATTATATCTGTAGCTCCGCAGGCAATACCTGTATTTACAGCAATGTGACCTGCGCCTCTTCCCATTACCTCAACAACTGAAATTCTGTCATGTGACTGTGATGTATCACGAAGCTTATCAGCAAGCTCCATAGCTGTATTCATAGCTGTATCGAAACCGATAGTATAATCTGTGCATGCAATATCATTGTCGATAGTGCCGGGAATACCGATGCAAAGGAAGCCCTGTGCTGAAAGATCAGCTGCGCCTCTGAATGAACCGTCACCGCCGATAACAACAAGTCCCTCGATACCGAGCTCATCAAGCTTAGCCTTACCCTTTGCAACGCCCTCTGCTGTTCTGAACTCAGGACATCTTGCAGTATAAAGAACTGTACCGCCTCTGTGGATAATATCTGAAACACTTCTCTCATCCATCTTGATGATGTCACCGTTTAAAAGGCCGACATAACCTCTGCGGATACCATAGACCTCCATGCCCTTGCTGAGAGCTGCTCTTACAACTGCTCTTACAGCGGCATTCATTCCCGGAGCGTCTCCGCCGCTTGTTAAAACACCAATTTTCTTGATCATACATATTCTCCATTCTGCACTTGGCATATATTGTTGAATCCGCAGAAAGCCTGCGGCATAATTCCATACTCTTATATTTTACTACTTTGTGGAAAAAATGTCAAGAGTATTCCGCATTTTTTCGGTTTTCAACTCAAAAATCACTGTATTAGTCCTATCTGCGTTGTTTTATAGTGATTTTTGAGCTCTTCAGCAAACTCTCTGGTAACTTTCACGCATATTTTCACACGCGGCATTACCGTTTTCTTTATATCCGTAAGATACAGGCACACAGGTGTATTGCCGCTGTATCTGCTGCAAAGCTCCATAAAACCACCTGTAAAAGAAGCATCAGCCGAGGTCGTCTTGATACACAGCTTCATTGAAGAAATATATCTTTCAAATTCCGTATCTGCTATAATGGCTCCGCAGATAACAGTGAGCCTGTCGTCCTTGACGGATATTTTGCCGCTTACAAGAAGAATGGCATCTGGAATAAGCTTTCCGCCGTTTATCATAAAAAGATCAGGGAAAACGACGCCCTCTATCTCACCCGTTTCGTCTGAAAACGTAACAAAGCTCATCTTGTCTCCGTTTTTCGTAACATGGAGCTTTGAGTTCTCAACACAGCATAAAAACTTCACAGGCATGCCGTCCCTGACGCTGCTGTCTGAAAGAACATCACCTATCCTGCGGACGTGCATAAGCTCTCCAACCCAGCTGTAAGGCGTCAGCGGATGACCGCTGAGATACATACCTGCAGCCTCCTTTTCCATGGCAAGAAGCTGCTTCGTGTCATACTCATGCTTATATGGGATACGCATATTCATATCAGATGTGTCTGTTCCCTCAAGGAAATTGAGCTGTCCTTCTATCATGCCTCTTGTCCCGGAGCCTGTCATATCCAGAAGCTCTTCATAGCTTTCGAGCATCTGACGGCGATTAAGGCCAAGTCCGTCAAAAGCTCCTGATTTTATCAGGTTTTCAAGAGCCTTCTTGTTAAGCTCTCTGCCGCCGACCCTTTCACAGAAGTCCTGAAGGCCTGTAAACCTGCCGTTTTCACTGCGCTCAGTGATTATTTTATCTGCAAGTCCGCTTCCTGCATTTTTTATGGCAAGGAGTCCGAAATACATCTTTCCGTCAACGTAGGTAAAGCCCTTGTTGCTCTTGTTTATATCAGGACTTAGTATCTCTATGCCGTTATCTCTGCATGAGTTTATATACTCTGCCAGCTTATCGCTCTGTCCCATAACGCTTGACATAAGTGCCGCCATATATACTCCGCGGTAATGGCATTTGAGATAGGCTGTCTGATAGGCAAGATATGCATATGCTGCGGCATGAGACTTATTGAAAGCATAAGAGGCGAAGCTGACCATTTCATCGAAAACAGAGTTGGCAATCTCCACTGTTACACCGTTTTCCGCCGCTCCCTTTACAAAGCTCTCACGCTCCCTGAGCATTACGTCATGCTTCTTTTTCGCCATAGCTCTGCGGACTATATCTGCGTGTCCATAGGAATATCCTGCAAGCTTGCGGCATATCTCCATTACCTGCTCCTGATAGACCATACAGCCGTAGGTATCTTCAAGAATATCCTTCAGGAGAGGATGCTTATATGTCACCTTTTCAGGGTGCTTTTTATTTTCAATGTATACGGGTATAGACTTCATAGGTCCCGGACGATACAGTGATATAATTACGATGAGGTCCTCAAGACGTTCGGGAGCAAGCTCCATAACACGGGCTGTCATTCCCTCGCTTTCAAACTGGAATACACCCTCTGTATCGCCCCTTGTCATCATTTCATATACCGCCCTGTCATCGACAGGAATTGCACTGATGTCAAAATCCGGCTCTGTACGGTGTATCTCATTGACTGTGTCTCTTATAATAGTAAGATTGCGAAGTCCGAGAAAATCCATTTTCAGAAGCCCCAGTGACTCCAGCACTCCCATTGTATACTGTGTAACTACAGTATCATCGTTTTTCTGAATGGGCACAAGATCGCTGAGCGGAACCGCCGATATAACGACTCCTGCTGCATGAGTAGAAGCATGACGGGGCATTCCCTCAAGCTTTAAGGCAAGGTCTATGCATCTGCGCATATTTCTGTCTGAGTGATACATACCGCTGAGCTCCTCCGACTCCTTCATAGCCTGACTGAGCGTTGCACGGGGGTCTATCTCCTTTGCTGCCCTGTCACAGAGCTGATAGGATATGCCAAGGACTCTGCCAACGTCGCGGACAGCGGCACGGGCTTTCAGTGTATCAAATGCGATTATCTCGGATACATAATCAGCGCCGTATCTGCGGACAACATAATCCTTGACGCTCTGACGTCCTTCGATGCAGAAGTCAATATCGAAGTCGGGCATGCTTACTCTTTCGGGATTGAGAAAGCGCTCAAAAAGCAGATTAAACTTTATTGGATCTATACCAGTAATACCTATGCAGTATGCACACAGGCTGCCTGCTCCCGAGCCTCTGCCCGGTCCAACAGGGATGTTATGCTCACGGGCATATCTGATAAAATCCCATACGATGAGATAATAGTCCGTATACCCCATTTTTGTAATAACATCCAGCTCATACTCCATACGCTCCCTGACATTTGCAGGCGGCTCTTTGCCGTATCGCCCGATCATGCCCTTATAACAAAGCTCACGAAAATATGCCTTATTATCATCAACGCCCTCGATAGTAAATTTCGGCAGTTTGATATTGCCGAATTCAAACTCAACATTACAGCGCTGAGCGATAAGAGAAGTATTTGAAACAGCCTCCTCATGTCCCTTGAAAAGTGATGTCATTTCGTCTGCGGATTTCACATAGAATTCATCTGTTTCAAAGCGCATGCTGTTTGGCTCGTCAATTGTTTTGCCTG
>SFMO01000112.1 GCA_004554385.1 Ruminococcus flavefaciens | reverse complement strand
CGATGATTAAAGAGGTTCTGGCTTCCATTTACGAACATTTCAAGGGAGTTTGCCACTCTCAGAGCTACCTCGCCCTCGTCTTTCAGCTCACGCTGCAAATCGGAGAGAAGCGGCATCTTTTCAGGTGTAGGCTCATTCTCGATAAAATGCTTGTAGATGCTCTGAACACATTTGTCGATAACAGAGCGTTCCTCAGCGGAAAGACCGTAGCGACCTCCGACAATGATCTCACAAAGCGAAATCAGGAAGTCGGACTTATTTGCGATCACTTCCATAGGATTGCTGAACAGATAATCATCAATGGTAATGTCCATAGGGTTGATATGCTGTTCGGAATTGCTTGCAATTCTGATAAGCTGTCCGTGCAGAGCCGAAACAAGCGGAAAATACTCGCCTTCGGGATCGCAGATGATAATATCATCGGGAGTTGTCAGAAAGCAGTCGAGTATCTCACGCTTTACACTGAAACTCTTTCCTGCACCCGGCGTACCGAGGATAAGTCCATTCGGATTTTTGAGCCTTGACCTGTTGGCACGGATCATATTTCCCGACAGCGTATTTATACCGTAATAGGTAGCCTGTCCGTCCTGAAACAGCTCTTTTGTGGTAAACGGCACGAAGATAGCTATACCGCTTGTGTGCATTTCACGGCGAACGGGAATCTCGTTATAGCACAGCGGAAGTGTGGAAACAAGTGTCTGTTCCTGTCGATAATCATAAGGAAACATCGTGCAGTTATTCTTCTGGCAGACACGCTTCAGCATCTCAGAAAGAAGTTTCAGCTCTTTTTTACTTTTTGCATAAGCTCTAAGTGAAATACTGATATGAAAAAGACGCTCATTCTTGCTATTGAGATCAGCGAGGAGTTTTTCAATGTCCTCAATATACATCTTTATCGCAGGAGGAAGAATATCGGGATCATAGCCGGACTGCGAAGCCTTTTTCTGTTCGTCGATCTTCATCTGCTCCACATTGGTGAGCTTCTTTTTGACGAATTTCAAGGCATCTATCTGGTCCAGCGGATCAACATGGATATTCACGCAGAAAAGGTTCTGCATTTCAAGGAAGTCCTTTAATATCTCGTCCGACAGCTCTCCGGCGAGGATATTCATACCCCACACAGCACCGCAGGCATTGCCGATCTCAAAATCTGCCTTGTTGAATTTTAGTGATGGAGGACTGATAAAGTCCTTCGTGTCCATTCCTGCTTTAAGCATAGAGTCCCAATTGAAAATGAAGGGGGAGTTTCTGTAAGGATTGAGAGCATAGTACATGGCTTCGAGCCTTTGCTTGCCGTCAAGTAATTCAGCTTCAACACCAAAAGCCTTAAAGCCTTTGATAATATCATTCTTTATGCTCATCAGCTTTGCCCTTGCTGCCTTGTATGATGTGGACTCGATACCGAATGTCAGGAACTTTCTTGCCGACTGACCGTTAGAGCCTTTCATCAGCTTGTCGGTCAGCATTTCGCTGTACTCCTTGCGGATCGCATTGAAATCATCGTCCTGTTCGGGTATCTGCACCGTTTTTACGAGCTTTTCCTTTGATCTGTTTTGATTTTCAAAGGTAAGCTGGAATTTGATCGTATTGTCAAAGAGATTGATAACATCACAATACTTTGAGAAGATATTGTTTTGTTCCTCAAACTCCGAAATAGAGTAATTGGCATCATAAAACTGTACCGTCATAGAGAAGAAGTTCTCCGATACCTGGCAAACACCGTCCTTATACATACACATATATGGAATCGTGTTCTGCACCGTAGTCTTACCGCCATTAGCACTCTTGATTTCCGCCATTCGTGCGGAAAGTATTTTTTTATCCTCTTTTGTAAGCTGAGAGGCTGGCTTGCCCATGACAACCTTAGACTTGCTGCAGTTATCACTTTTATTGGCATTTCTCTTTCTAAAGCCCATTGGTAACCTCCGTTTGTATTCAAAAGCGGAGACACCGAAAGTGTACTATATAGTAAGCCGTATCAGCCTTTTCTTTCGGCATCTCTCAGCTTTTTCTTGATTCTTGTGTATTCGATATGCCTTTCAAAGCACTCAAATATGTTTGTTGTGCGGTAATACCGCTTTCGAGGTCTTGTAAAGTATTCACGCATATATTTTGCCTGTTTCTCCAAGAAAACACCATTTTTCTTATAAAGTCCGCAGAGTATCGCAGGAGCAGCGACTGCACCCATAGCGAAGATCGCCCCGGACATTCCTATAGCTGTTTTCGTCAGAAAGAAAACAGGCGCTCCGAGAACAAGACCGATACCAAAGCATATTACCTGTCTTTTGGTAAATCCCATAATGAACTTCTCTTTGATGTCGTTCAGGTCTTTAGGGATTTGTACATAATGTGCCATAAATCCTCCAATCCTGTTCAGGGTCAATGTGCGTTAAACACACTTTTGCTGATAGCTCCTGTACGCAGAATGGTAAAGATAAGCGCTGCTGTGTATCCCATAAGCATTGCCATTTGCATTATCACACCGTCCTTGCTTGAATTGAGCGAGGCGATCATATTGCTAAACAGCGTTTTGAAGATACCGAGTGCGACTACGATAAAGAACCCCTGGAAAGAAAGAGCTAAAAGCTGTTTTACCCAGTTTTTACCGATGCTTGCCCATTCTCCGCTGTCCATCATTGTTGCCATAGGAATAGGTGCAATGCTGAGATACATAAACACCTCGATGATACGGCTTGCAAGGGTAATTACGATTGCAACAATAAGTATCATCACTCCCAGATGAACAATAAGGGATATGAACCACACCGTCATCAGTTCTCCCAAGCCTAAGCTATTGAGAGCTGATTTCTTTAACGCAAGACTTTTAGATAGATAGTCACCGCTGCCGAACAGCGTGGCAAGTCCGTTGGAGCATACATTTGTGCCAAACGAAAATAGTGCGGAAGCGATGTAATATGTGTTGGCTACAAGTATTACACCGCATACGGCTTTGATGATCCATTTTATAAAGATCGAATCGTCAAAGTCTTTGAAATTATTTCCCCGAATGACCATTTGACAAAGCT
>SFMO01000111.1 GCA_004554385.1 Ruminococcus flavefaciens | reverse complement strand
TTTTATCGCGCTGATTTTTATATTTATCATGATGCTGCGCGATAAAACAGGATTCGTGCCCGCGGAAAAGAATATCCCCGATCTTTTCGGGCGCTGCTTTTTCGGCACTCTCGGCATGCTGTGTAATTTCTATGCGATAGGCAAACTCAACCTGTCGGACGCGAATATGCTCAACAAACTCTCGCCGTTTTTTGCGATAATATTCTCTGTAATTTTGCTCAAAGAGCGCCCGAGCATAGTTCAGATAGCGGGCGTGTGCGTTGCGTTCGCGGGCAGCATGTGCATCATAAAGCCGGGGTTTGACAATCCCGAAGTGCTCGCGGCTGTCGCGGGGCTTCTCGGCGGAGCGGGCGCGGGAATAGCCTATACTTTCGTGCGCCGCCTCGGCTCAAGAAAAGAGGACAGCAAGCGGATAATTTTCTGGTTCTCCGCGTTTTCGTGCGCGCTGTGCCTGCCGTTTATGATAGCGGGCTACAAGCATATGAGCGCGCTGCAGCTTATTTATCTCGTCCTCGCGGGAACTTTTGCCTGTGTTGGTCAGATAGGGATAACGCGGGCGTACATCTGCGCGCCGGCGAAGGAGATATCGGTCTATGATTACACGCAGGTGCTCTTCGCCGCGGCACTCGGACTTTTCGTCTTTGGCGATGTGCCGGATGTCCTGAGCGTCATAGGCTATGTCCTCATCTGCGGCGCGGGAGTGGGGATGTTCGTATATAACAAGCGAAGAACGGCATAAAAAACAGAGCAGGTCATCGGATTGAACTGCCCCAAGTTGTGCAGACAGTACAAAAACAGACTAGCAATGGTAGAAAATTAAAATTTAAGCAACAAACTGATTTCGTTTTTCAAGCGGAGTCAGTTTTGTTTTTGTTTGAATACGATATTTGTTGTAAAAGTTGATATATTCGGATATGAGGAGGCTAGCCTCCTCATATCCGGCGAGTTTAACTCGGTGGATGCACTCAGTCTTTAGAATTGAAAAGAAATTTTCGGCTAATGCGTTGTCATATGGATTTCCTCGTCTTGACATTGACGGCGTAATGCCGTATGATTTAGTTAGCAAATGGTATTCGTGAGATACATATTGCGATCCTTGGTCACTGTGGAGTTGCAGCTCTGCGGTGACCTTTTCCTTTTTCATCGCTTTTTTGATTGTATCAAGCACAAGCTTAACCGTCATATCCTTTGATATTTGATATGATACAACACTGTTGTCATAAAGGTCTCTGATTACTGATAGATAGCAATTGCCTTGTGTTGTGGGTATATATGATATATCTGTAACCCATTTTTGATTAGGTCTGTCAGTACTGAATTCTCTATTAAGCAGATTTGGATATTTATGTAGATGCTCTGATACATACTTAAACTTCTTTCTGCGTACTACCGACAGTAAATTGTACTTTTGCATTACTCGCAGTACAGTCTTTGGATTCCTGTATATCCCTTGTCTTTCAAGCCATATATGTACTCTGCGATAGCCATATGTGTTATTCGTTTCTTCCTGACATTCTCTGATCTTATCTGCTAAAGGCAAATCTCTATCCGGTATATCTATTCGTTTCAAGAAAGCATAATACCCACTTCTTGATACTCCAAAGAACTTACACATCTGACTAATGCTGTATTTGTCCTTGTGCTTGTAGATTACTTGATATTTAACCGACGGCTTCACTTCCTTTCTGTGTGCGAGAGAAAATCCCGCATTAACTCGTTTTCCATTTCTAATCGCTTAATATATCTGTCTTTGCTTGCCATTACATATCGCATTTGCGCAAGCTTATCCAAATTCTGAATTGATGGTGGTAATCCACCATCTTGATTTTTACACGGTCTGCCTTTCTTATGAATTGCTTGTCCTGCTTCTATCATTCGTTGCTTTTTGTTGTATCTTGTTTTGAATTCTTGTACTTGCTTATGTGTGAATCCTAATTTTTCTGCTATTGCTCTTAATGTCATTCCTTGATTATACGACTCTATGATTTCTTTCTCATATTGACTTATTTGTCTGTAACTTCTGGGCATAAAATATCCTCCTATGGCAGTTCCTTTTATTCTACCATAGGAGGTCTGTTTTTTCTATTGTCCATTTTTTACGGACTTGTTCA
>SFMO01000110.1 GCA_004554385.1 Ruminococcus flavefaciens | reverse complement strand
TCCAGATTGTGAAGTCCCTGAATTATACCATCACACTTTGTGAAATCATGGATAAGCTCACGAGTCTCATTGCCGTTTTCATCAGTTACAACGAGTTCAGCCTTACTGCCCTTGCTCACGCGCATTTCAGTGTTCTTGTAAACATCACCATAAGCATGACGAGCGATAGTGATAGGCTTTGTCCATGTTGGGATATACGGCTCGATGCCCTTGACGATGATAGGAGTACGGAAAACTGTACCGTCAAGAGCTGCACGGATAGTTCCGTTTGGTGACTTCCACATCTGAGTAAGGTTGTACTCAGGCATTCTTGCAGCATTAGGAGTAATAGTTGCGCACTTTACAGCTACACCATACTTCTTTGTAGCTTCAGCTGAATCGATTGTTACCTGATCCTTGGTCTCTTCCCTGTGTTTGAGACCAAGGTCGTAGTATTCTGTGTTGAGCTCTACATATGGTTCGAGGAGCGTTTCCTTGATCCACTGCCAGAGTATTCTCGTCATCTCGTCGCCGTCCATTTCGACGAGAGGCGTTTTCATAGTTATTTTAGCCATTGGTATTACCTCCTGAATTGAGTATATTAGCCATTATAAATTTTTAGATTTTACTTCATAGACTCTCTTGTGAAGTCAAGAAGTCCGCCTGCAAGCATGATATCCTTTGTACGTCCTGACAGCTCGCAGAGTACAGGTATCTCCTTACCATTTGTCTTATTAAGAACTGTAAGCTCACTCTTTCCGGATTCTACAGCCTTTCTTACGTCAGCAAGTACAAGCTGGTCGCCCTGTGAGATGCTGTCGTAATCTGCCTCATTCACAAATGTAAGAGGAAGTATACCTGCGTTGATAAGGTTAGCTCTGTGGATACGAGCAAATGACTTAACCAGAACAGCCTTTACACCGAGGTAAAGAGGTGCAAGCGCAGCATGCTCTCTTGATGATCCCTGTCCGTAGTTAGAACCGCCTACGATAATGCTCTTGCCCAGAGACTTTGCTCTTTCAGGGAAGCTCTCATCGCATACAGCGAAACAGTGCTGTGAGATCTTCGGAATATTTGAACGAAGAGGAAGGATCTTGGCACCTGCAGGCATGATGTGGTCTGTCGTAATATTATCGCCTACCTTAAGTGAAACAGGAGCGTCAATAGTCTCAAGGAGAGGTGAAGTTTCAGGATACGGCTTGATGTTTGGACCGCGGAGGATCTCTACGCTGTCCATTTCAGCCTCCGAAGCAGGAGGAACGACCATATTGTCATTGATAACAAATTCCTCTGGGAGCTTGAAATCAGGCATATCGCCAAGCTCTCTCGGGTCTGTCAGATAGCCTGTGAGCGCAGAAACAGCAGCCATCTCAGGAGATACAAGGTAGATCTGTCCATCCTTTGTTCCTGAACGTCCTTCGAAGTTTCTGTTGAATGTTCTCAGTGAAATGCCCTTTGAGTTAGGTGACTGTCCCATACCGATACATGGACCGCAGGCACTTTCAAGGATTCTTGCACCCGCATCAATAAGAATGGAGAGTGCGCCGTTCTGAGCAAGCATATTGAGAACCTGCTTAGAGCCGGGAGCTATAGCAAGTGATACATCAGGGTTAACTGTCTTACCCTTAAGGATATGTGCAACCTTGAGCATATCAAGTAAAGAAGAATTTGTACATGAACCGATACAAACCTGGTCTATCTTGAGTCTGCCGATCTCCTCAACGCTCTTAACGTTATCAGGAGAATGAGGACATGCTGCAAGAGGAACGAGCTCGCTGAGGTTTATGTGGAGTTCTTCGTCATATTCTGCATCAGGATCAGCTGCAAGAGGAGTCCATACCTCTTCACGCTTCTGAGCCTTGAGGAACTGCTTTGTAATCTCATCTGAAGGGAAAATAGATGTAGTTGCGCCAAGCTCTGCACCCATATTAGTGATAGTAGCTCTCTCAGGAACAGAAAGAGTTTTTACACCTTCGCCGCAGTACTCGATGACCTTACCTACGCCGCCCTTAACAGACATTCTTCTGAGTACCTCAAGAATGACATCCTTAGCAGCGACCCACGGTCTGAGCTTTCCGGTGAGTTCAACTTTAACAACCTTAGGACATGTGATATAGTATGCGCCGCCTCCCATAGCAACAGCAACATCGAGTCCGCCTGCGCCGATAGCGATCATACCGATACCGCCGCCTGTCGGAGTATGGCTGTCCGAACCGATAAGAGTCTTTCCGGGGATACCAAAGCGCTCAAGGTGTACCTGATGACAGATACCATTACCTGGGCGTGAGAAATATATGCCATGCTTCTTAGCAACGCTTCCGATAAATCTGTGATCGTCAGCGTTCTCGAAACCATTCTGAAGAGTATTGTGATCTATGTAAGCTACTGAACGCTCAGTCTTTACACGAGGAACACCAATAGCTTCAAATTCAAGATAAGCCATTGTGCCTGTTGCGTCCTGAGTAAGAGTCTGATCGATACGGATACCGATCTCCTGACCTTTGACGTACTCGCCGTCGACCAAGTGTGCTTTGAGGATCTTTTCAGTTAAAGTTAAACCCATTGAAGATCATTCCTTTCAATACATAAAAATACATTCTAATTTTACAACATTTCTGTCAGTTTGTCAAGAATTAAACAAAGTTTTTTATCAAAAAGAAAAAGAGCTTCATACGAAGCTCTTTCTATGTATTTATGAGACAAATTGACTGTTGTAAAGTTCTGAGTAAAATCCTCCTTTTTTGATCAGCTGACTATGACTTCCCTTTTCTATAATATTTCCCTGTTTCATTACAAGAATAACATCAGAATTCTTTATGGTAGACAGTCTGTGAGCGATAACAAAGCTTGTCCTCCCCTCCATCAGCTTCGCAAATGCCTTCTGGATACGCTGCTCGGTTCTCAGGTCGATAGAGCTTGTAGCTTCATCGAGAATAAGCATCGGAGGATCCACGAGCATTATCCTTGCAATGCATATAAGCTGCTTTTGTCCCTGTGATAGACCGCTGTCATCACTGATAACAGTGTCATAGCCATCGGGAAGTCTTTTTATAAAACCATGAGCGTAAACAGCTTTCGCTGCATTGATTATCTGTTCGCGCGTAGCATCGGGAGCTCCGTACGCTATGTTTTCAGCAACAGTTCCTGTGAATATCCATGTTTCCTGCAAAACCATGCCAAAACAGCTTCTCAAACTGTCACGTGTTATATCATTTATGTCTTTGCCCGAGATATTGATCTTTCCGCTGTTTATATCGTAGAATCGCAGCAAAAGGTTGATTATCGTTGATTTGCCGCATCCCGTTGGTCCAACTATAGCTATCCGCTGTCCATTTTTCACCTCAAGGCTGAAGTTTTCGATAAGGCTGGTCTCAGGCGTGTATGAAAAGAATACATCTGAAAAAGAAATATCACCATTACATGACGAAAGAACCTCTTTTCCCGAATCATCAGGTACCTCTTCCTCGTCCAGAACATCGAAAACACGCTGCGCAGATGCGATAGCATTCTGAAGTTCGGCAATTACACCTGATATCTCGTTAAAAGGCTTAGTGTACTGGTTGGCATAAGCAAGAAAGCTCGAAAGCTTTCCGACAGACATATATCCGATCAAAGATGAATAACCTGTTATTCCGAGAGCTCCAAGCATGCCGACTGCTGCGTATATAAGCCCGTTGACAAAACGTGTGGTCGGATTGGTCATCGAACTGAAAAATGTTGCTTTTGCACCTATTTTACCGTATGCTGTATTTATCTCATCAAATCTTTTCTCAGCTCTTTCGTCATATACAAAGGCTTTTATTATTTTCTGATTACCAGCCATTTCTTCTGCAAGTCCTACCATGTCGCCGCGAAGCTTCGACTGTTTCATGTACGAATCATGTGAAGCTTTTGTGATCCTTGATGCAGCAATAAAAGAGAGCGGAGTCAGTATTACTACTACGATCGCTATTTTAACATTGATGGTCATCATAAAAATAAGTGTGCCGGCAATAGTGATAATTCCGCTGAAAAACTGAGTAAATCCTTGCAGCAAGCCATCTGAGATAATTTCGATATCGTTGATGACTCTGCTGGTAAGCTCTCCTTTGGTATGACCGTCTATATATCTCAGCGGAACTCTTTCAAGTTTACTGAAAATATCTGCTCTGAGATCCCGAATGGTCATAAAGGCAAGCTTATTCGTACAAAGGCTCATAAGCCACTGAAAAAATGTACTCGAAACCACTATAGCAGCAAGAGCAAAGATGATTTTGAAAAGCTTGCTGAAATCCACATTTCCTTTTCCGGTGCAGCAGTCTACAGCTTTTCCTATAAATACAGGTACGGACAGGGAAAGTGAAACTCCAAGTGCTGCGAACAAAATAGTCAGCGCAAAATATTTCTGATATGGACGGGCATATGAAAAAACACGCTTCAATGTTTTAAGCATTTGTCTCCGCCTCCTTCTGCATCATCTGAGAACGGTATATCTCACTGTATACCTCACAGTTCTCAATAAGCTCATCATGAGTACCTATCCCCACTGCTTCTCCATCGTCCATTACAATGATCTTATCTGCTTCCATAAGGGAAGTCGAGCGCTGTGATATCATTACAACCGTTGTACCGGGAAGATCGGCGCTGATGGCTTTTCGGAAAGCAAGGTCTGTTTTATAATCAAGAGCACTGGTAGAATCATCAAGAATAAGTATTTCTGGTGCTCCGACAAGAGCTCTTGCAATAGCTATTCTTTGTTTCTGACCGCCAGATAAGTTTTTTCCACCCTGTGATATAACGGTATCAAGACCTTTAGGAGTCTGATTTACAAACTCCCATGCCTGTGCGGTTTTTAATGCAGCAATGATCTCACTGTCTGTAGCATCTTCTTTTCTCCAGCGCATATTATCTCTTATCGTTCCCGAAAACAGCACAGCCTTCTGAGGAACTGTTCC
>SFMO01000109.1 GCA_004554385.1 Ruminococcus flavefaciens | reverse complement strand
GCACAGTATCAACTCATTATACAGGTACTGATAACAGGTGTATTGTCGGAGGTTTGATAGGCTACACTGGAATGGGTGCTGAGATTAAAAATGTTAACGTTATCGGACTCAACAGCAATTCTGTGATAGGTGCAGATAATGTGCCTATATCAGCTGGAATTCTTGGCTTTACGCAAAAAAACAATCAAGTGCCTAATAACAATCAAAATAATACGACTCAAACAGAAGCGTATATGCTTAATTCGGTTATTATGGATAATTGTTCAATTACAAATATTAGTGTAAGGGCAAAGCGTTGTGCCGGAGGCTTATTCGGCAGAAGCTGGAATGACACATGGTGTCCGCAGTATGTCAGCATAACTAATAGTTATGTAAGTGGAGAAGGAGGGAACTCTGTTATATCAGCATCTCTTACAGGAATAAATACTCCTAATGATGCTGATGATATGACTGGTGGATTGGCAGGTGCATTAGATTCAGCAAAGCTTAATTGCTATGTTGAAAATTGTTACGTTTCCGGTTATACTTTAAAAGGCTACAACGTAGGAGGAATAACGGGTAAAAACGGCAGAAGTGCGAATAGTAGTTCTGCAACTGGCGTTAACACTAATACTATTATGAAAAATGTTTATGTTACAAATTGCACGATTCAATCATCAGGACAGTGTGGAGGAATAACAGGATTACTTCATACGCATTATACTTCTATGAAGGGGTATAATATTATGACTAATAATGTGGAATTTAAGACTTTGGACGAAAGTGACAAAACATCTTCTGCTGGCGCGTTCATAGGAAAGAGCAACAATAAAGAAGTTAAACTTATCTCTGTAGCAAAGTATGCTGATTCTTCTCATGCAGATAAAGTGCCGATAAAGGATATATACAGTGGTACTAACGCTAACGATTTCATCGTATTCTCCGACTACACCGGACAAAGCCTTACAACCGGCAAGAACACATCTGATATCTCATCGTTCGGAAAAACTGACATTGGCGGCAATATCACCGATCAGAACAAAGCACCATATCTTACGCTGAATCCTTCAAGTGCAATGGGTACAGGCGAATATATTTCCAGTGACGGCGCAGCTCAGCTTTCTGATGCGCTGACCGGGTATTCAACTTATTCGTCGGGTAAATCTGCAGCAGCAAGGATATATGCAGACTGGTCTGCTGAATCAAACAAGCCGAACCGTGCATTCAGCAATGTTACTGTTTCAGCACCATACTCAGGTGCGGCAACACCTGATATAGGGACTTTTTTCAAGCAGACTGCCGATTCCGGTGAATTCAAGGTATCTACATGGAATACAGAAATGGGTACAAGAACAGATGTAGATGACTTTACGCTTCTTGTTGTCAATGATGCAAATGATCCTGAAACTACCACAAACCTTATAGATAACTACATCCGTCTGATGACAGGAACGACAAACCATTATATGGCAGATGTTTCCGGTAAATATAGAATCGTTATCAAAGCCTGTCGGTACAATTCCAATACATACAAATTTGAACTGCTGGATTCTGTTACACCCGGACTTACAAAAGCAGGTAGTGGTTCTCTTAATACTACAGATGGTAAAACCTACACAAATGGTTATTATCAGATGAGCCTTACAAATGCCGATTCAAAGTATGATGATCAGTTTACACTGATAGATGTTCAGTACTACGATCCAACGGATACATCAGCAGATGCAAGCAAGCGAATAGCATATCATCTCTATGTGCCTGTGCTGACAAAGAAAACAGTCAACATCGAATTTTCTGCTGCAAGCCTGTCAGGTTCAGAATACAGAATGCTGAGTTACAGTGACAAGATCACAAGAGAGATAGCAGGCGGAAAGAACGCAAACAATCCGACAACTCTTGTTGACAGTATGGACGTATGGACAACAACATATATCCGGTTCAGCTATCCTGTAAGTCAGGTGAATGAGATTCTGAAACTTGGCTCAGATCTGCAATGGAATCACGATAAGAAAGTAAACATCTATTGGGGTATGGAGAACAATATCCCCGACAATGCTAAAATGGTTCTCGTAGACCCGAACAACAATGCAGATAAGGCTTATTATGCAACAGCAGGGCAATTCACTGTTGCGGACAGAACAAGAACCGTAGACTTTTCAGAGTTCACTGCACGTTATAATGGAACAGGCGGTAATTTCCATGAACAGACATTATATTCAAGGCTGTATGACAAGGTAACAGAGCAAGCCAATACAAATGGTAAAGGTGCCTATAATCCGGCAACAAGCTCAACAAGCGGTGCGCTGGAGTTCAAAGTCAATGGTGAGATCAAATACTACACCTCTGCTAACGGAACCGGAAGCGTTGATCTTGTTGTGACTGAGCCTATCAATGAGGACTACTATCTCAGCCTGTTAGTGCCTAAAACTTCAGGTCAGGCAGATGTTGTACAGATACAGCCGGCAGGCATGGCAAATACTGTAAACCACGAAGGAAATGCTGCTACAGGCAACGTTATCCGTGCTACAGTGACGAGCAAGCTCAATGCGGCGCTTATCATAGGTGATTTCTATCGTCATACCGTGTCGGATTTTTACGTGACTTCTGCGCTGAATAGTCAGATAATAACTGAGGCAAATAAGGTGCTGACAACAACAAGTACAGCTACGATAAGCCTGATAGATAATGAAGAACATACTCAGGCGGCATATTTTGCGAATGTTCTTTCAAATGCAGAGCATCTTTACCATTCGTTCAATCTGCAAATGATCCGCAGTAATTCCGAGGGAAAGAATGACGACATCATCAAAGGTATTGAAAAGAATAATATTTCAGCAACATATAAGATCAATAACGGTACTGAGCAGACAATCCCTGCAAATGGAATAATCCGTGAAACAAGCTATATCCAATGCACGACGGGAGATATAAAATCCTATCTGGTAAGCGAAGCGAATAATTACTCAGTAACGATCACAGGAGTGGCAGTTTTAGACTTTGATTCTTATGCCGATGAATTTCCTTCTAATCCAAACGAATTGGATAACATTGGCGTTCGTGGTGCAGTTCGTTCAAATATTTCCTATCAGGAAGACAATTTGCCTTATTCAAAAATGTATGCTCCGCATGATCCGGTTGCACCTTACTTCTATACCAAAGAGGACAGCAGTGCATTGTTCTCATTCGATGCTGTTGATGAACTTGACGATGAAGAAATCGGTACAAATACAAAGAATAACAGCAGATTGGGAGTTAACGACAAGTTTGTATACAACAACCTTATTCACGGAAAGTCTGTTTATAACGCATTAGACGTTAAGGACTACACAAACGCTACGTCTGTTACATATACACTGGAGCTGTTCAGAAAAACTACTACAAATGGTTCAACAGATTATGTGCAGGTCAATATGCCGGAGTATATTACAGATATTGAGTTAACAGATACCGAGACAGGAAACCTGACCAAAACAGAACACACAAAGACCGTGGGTGCAGAAAGTGTTACTTACTATGAATACAGCAGAAATGTTGCTCCGAACGGTGCTGATAAAGATGCGATGTTCTATACCGACTTTGCTTGTCTTGTTAAGAAAGGTGATGATTCAAAGAAAGAATATGCAAATTATAAGATACAGCTGACCGTTCGATTGAACGGCTCTACGAATAATGAGCGTACATCGTATATCATTTATACAAACGCTAAAATTGACCCGACGATGATCGATGAAGTTGCTTCATGATTGTCAGTACAAAAAATAGCCGGAAAGACGGGATACAGTGCAATCTGTATCCCGTTCTTTTTTTTATACGCCGATAGTCTACTATATACCTAATGCATTACGGACGAGTGGCGCTTACGATATAACCGCTGCCATGATTCCTGCCAACAACTCGCCAACATCCTGCCCACCACAAGCCCCAAAAAATCTGCTATACTGAAATCACAGCAGACGGACAGCGCACCGCTATCCCGAAAGCTGAATAAAAATATTTCGGAGGTACAGATATTGAAACATTACAACGACTTCCTGATCGTCGGCATCGACCACGGTTACGGAAACATCAAGACCGCAAACACGGTCACACCCACAGGCATCACCAAGCTCGATGCCGCACCGACCTTTACAAAAAATACTCTTTTCTTTGATGGTAACTACTACCAGATTGGTGAGGGGCACAAGGAGTATCTTGCCGACAAGTGGCAGGACGAGGACAACTACATCTTCACGCTTATGGGTATCGCCCGTGAGCTGAACCGTGAGGGCATCACATCGGCTAAGGTTTATCTCGCCGTAGGGCTTCCGATCACATGGGTAGGCAGACAGCGTGAGAGCTTCCGTCAGTATATGTTGCAGAGGGAGAGCGTGGACTTCAAATATGAGGACAAGCTGTATTCCGTTCGCATCATCGGGTGCTATGTTTATCCGCAGGGCTATGCCGCTGTTGTGGAGAAGCTGAACGAGATGACAGGTCTCAGCATGATCGCAGATATCGGCAACGGTACGGTCAACATCATTTTTGTCAGCAACCGCAAGGTCATCAACACCAAAACTTACACCGAGAAAATGGGTGTGAACCAGTGCGTCAAGGCTGCGTCCAATGCGATGATGAACAAGCTGGGCGTGACCGTGGACGAGACCATTATCCAGTCGATGATTCGCTACGGCAAGGCAGATATTGCAAGCGAGTATGCGGATGTTCTCCATCAGGCAATTGCTGAGTACGCCGAGGATATTTTTGCTCTGCTCCGCAAGTATGAATACGACCCGAAGATGATGCGCCTTTACATCACTGGAGGCGGTGGAAAGCTGATTGAAAACTTCGGGAGCTATGATAAGGATAGAGTGACTATCATCGGAGATATTTGTGCTTCTGCTAAAGGCTATGAGTTCTTCGCCGCCGCACAGCTCAGGAAGGAGGGCAAGTGACATGGGCAAGGTTCTGACTACCTGTTTTCGCTTCAATATGGACAACCCCGAACACGCCAAAGCCTGGGACTATCTCCACAACTACGACAAGGACAAGATCAAGTCCACGAATGTGGCGGCAATCACAGCGGTCAATGACTACTTTGACCGTATGGGGAGACTTGCTGACGATCCCTATTTCGAGACCCGTCAGCGTGAGGAGCGTTTCGTGGAGCAGATCGTTTCGGAGGTGGGCAAGGCTTTTATTGCCGAAATGCCAAAGTTCCTCGCAAGCCTGATGCTGAGTCTGAACAGCAGTTACCCTGTACAGTTCAATGAGATTCGAGCTGTTCCCATGGGGACAATGGACGGCAGAGGATATGCCGAGGACGACCGCACAAGCAAGCTCGCGCCTACGAGCGCCACGGAGGGCTTGAAAACCTCTGACGAGGACGATTATTCGGGTATTGATTTCGATTTTATCGGCGGTTGATACTGCTTAAAACAGCTTTACCGCTGTACATATAGCGGAGTGTTACAACAACAGCAACAAACCAATAGACAGGGGAAAGTCGGAGAGTTTAATGCAAAAACACCTGATAGTGTTTTATGCGAAAAAAGAAAGCCTGCAAATATCACAGATGAATTTGCAGACTCGAACGCAATCGGCGGAGCGAATTGCTTATGAAAAACGGCTTATCGCCGTGATGTCTTGTAACAACAAGACCGTGACCCGTCTGGTTGCGCCGGGCAGGTAGCACCGATGTAGTGACACATCGGTCTCCCTGCTCAGAGGCTTTCCCCCTCCGAGACCTTCCCCAAGAGCCGCACAGCGGCAGAAAGGAGCGATTATGCCAAATCGCAGGCGCTATCACTCGATCAGCCTGAAACTGACTGACGAGGAGCTTCAGCTATGGAACACCAAGCATGAAGCAAGTGGTCTGAGCAAGACCGACTATCTGATGCAGGCAATCAGAGACAGCGAGGTCAGGATCTACAGCGTGGCAGATGACATTGCACCGCTTATCCACGAGATTCGCAAGATCGGCACGAACCTCAATCAGCTTGCCTACTACTCCAACATCGGACAGGACAGCAAGGTGAGAGCCGAGATCGGGGCTATCCGAATTACCAATGAAGCCGTCATGAAGCGGATACTTGCATTTCTGGATAACCCGAAGTTCAGCATTAAAGGCGTTAAGTAATGTACGGAAATGTCAACGTAGATTACAAGCCCTGCAAATCGCAGATACAGCTTGACCGTGCTTCACGGTATATGCTGGGCGAGCTGCCCGAACAGCAGCAGGCAGGTGTCATAAAAACTGCTCCGCATTTGTGCTGGGAGATGAACTGTGACCGTAACATTTACTCCTGCGATATTCTCACCACACGAAAGCTGTTCGGCAAGCGTGATAACAAGCGGACGAACCTTGCGTTCAAGATGTCGCTGTCGTTCTCTCCCGATGATAATGACAAGCTGACCTATGAAGAAGTGTTCAACATCGCAAAGGAGTTCGCCGAGAAGTTTTTTGACGGCTATCAGGTCATGTTCGCAGTCCATACCGACAAACCGCACAAGCACGTCCATTTCCTTGTGGGCAACTGCCATATCGAGACAGGCAAGGCATATCGCCGCAGTCAGAAAGATTTGCAGACCATGTGCGAATTTTTCGGAGAGCAGTGCATGAAGCGAGGTCTTACCAACTCTGTCCGAAAGGATTATTATAATGATAATCCCGACCGTGACAAGGAGACATTTGCCGAAAAGCAGATGAAAGCTAAAGGTAAAGAGACCTTCAAAGACGAGCTTCGGGAAGTCATACAGATCGAGTGTGCCGATCCGAACAACAAGACTTTAGAAGATGTGGTCAATGCCCTGATGAAGCATTATCATGTGGAGTGCCGTGTCAAGGGCAACACCATATCCTACCGTCACCCGAATTATACCGATAAAAGCGGTAAACTTGTCTCGGTCAGAGGCAGTAAGCTGGGTGATAAATACACAGTGAAAGGAATCAAATATGAGCTTACCAAGATTCAGCGAGGACAAGAAGCCGACAGAGCCGAACCCCTCACCGCCGACACCACCCAAACCGCAGACAGAACCCAAACAGCAAACGGCGTACTTCACACGGGAACAGATGATAAAAGAAGCGGAGCGTATCCACAGGGAGTACGAACGCTCGCTCAAAGCACAGAGACAGGGGGCAAGACCAATGGAAACCAAGAAACAGACGGCACCTTTGCCGGAACTGGACGCTATCGAAACGAGAGTTCGGGAAATGGCGGAGGAGATCGGAGTATCCTCGGTGGATGCTCAGAGGGACGAGAGGGTCCTTCTTCTGGTGACGGCAACGCTAAAAATGTGCCAACTTTTGAAGAACTATTCGACAGCTATAAGCGCCGAAATACAAAAGTCAGCCGAACATCAGATGCAGAACCTGAGCCTGCAAGAGCAGTACGCAAAAAGCGTCAGGACAGAGGTCGCTGACAGCGTTTACAACATCTATCATCAGGTCAAGGCGCAGGAGAAGGAAGCTATCAACGAGTTGATGCAGTATGTGCAGGCAAACAGCGATCAGATGGAGAAGGATATTACCGCCTGCACCACCGGCGTGAGATCGGCAACGGCAGCGGCGAAAAATGCTTCCGAGCAAATCAGCAAGTCAGTAAAACGTTTCTGCACTGTCAGAACGATAGGCGATCTTCTTTACTACGCTGCTCCTGTTGCGGTGGTGATAGATGTGCTGCTGAGACTATTCGATTTTATCTGATCATTCGTCATTCAATCCGAAAATCTCAGCATCATCTTCCTCCGAAACTATGAATGATCTGACAAGCGGCTCACTGGGCGGTTCTTTGCCGTCCTCGTGGGCGTGCCAGCGGGGATTGGTCTCGGTATTTTCAAGAGTCTGCTTGATAAGATCAAAGTTTTCACTGTCTTTAATTCGATCAAAGAATTGAGCTTTATCAGCCAGATACAGCAGACGGTGCTTAAAAATATTCTTATTATAATGCAAAGCCATACAAGTCAGTGCCATATCTGTGTTGAAATTGCTTTCGATCTTATAGTAAAACTGGAACAACAGATGATAGGCAACCAAAACATCACTTTCAATCATAAGGAGATATTGTAATGATGAAATGTTGTTTGCAATCTCTGCAAGCAAATCTTTGGGAGCATCGTTTGTACCCATTGCAAACAGTGTCTCGCCGAACGCAAGCATTTCTTCGGGGTCGATATCATAATCGGCTTCAACGAGCTTGCGTACAATAGAGGACATAGAAATTGTGCCGTCAGAGTTATCATGGATAAAGCCGAGGTCGATCAGCTTGTCTATCTCTGTGAAATCAATAAGCCTTGTCAATTTCTGAAACAGCATTTTAGGAACACCCGATTCAGGCATGAAACGCATATATGACAGAACATATTTATCGGTAACAGTGAGGTCTGCCTTTCTGAACAGGCTCTCAATGTGGCGATAGTGCGTGTCGGTCTTAGGCTTACGGTCTTTATTAGCTGGGATTCTTGCTTTCATATTCTTGATTCCTCCTACAAGGGCATCTGCACAGGTATCGGGCGTGTCCGTTCCTCTTTTCATGGAACGGGCGCACAACTCCAATGAAAACGGATATTTATCTGTTATCAACGCAAGACGGTGCATTTTGAATTTTACATCAGGATCATTCTCATCAAACGGGTAAAACTGCTTTATCAGATCATATGATTCACGGAATGTCCTGAACTCTGTCAGGTCATATACAGTAAAATCATCGTCATAGTGAGAATAGGAAATGAAAATAACATCACATTCCAATACAAGAAGGTCAGGCAGTTTTGAGTCACGGTCGGCAGGAACATTATAATTGTCGATGATGAGCAGAAGATTTTTGCCAAATGCCGAAAGCAGTTCAAGGTTTTCTTCATAGAGAGCTTCAATGTCACTGCGGATAAATGCCATATTCGGCAGAACATTCGCAATCATCTCTGCTATACCGTTACGATATTCATTGTAATTATAATATCCGATATGGGCATATTCTGAAGCATACTGTTGCGCATAAGTGCGGACAAGCTCACTTTTGCCGACACCTGCAACACCTGTCAGAAACACTTTACCTTCGTTCTGAACCAACGTGTGCAGCTCGTCAAGCTCCTTTTCACGTCCGGTGAAATATTTTGGCGGAGCTTTAGGTTTAGCTTTGGAAAACAGACCGCTTGTATCATCATTCTGCTCATAGTAATAGTCAGCATAGTAACCTTTCCCATCTTTATAGTACGGACGGTATGCGGCAATGGTCACGGCAGTATAGAACACTTCCGCAAGATGCTCATCATCGGAGTATTCACGGGAATTATTCAAAGCAAACTGCTTTTTATAGGGCTTGGATATAAGCGGATCATTGATGATAAGGTCAAAGAATGAAACGTGGAGTTGCGGCTTGTCAAGGATATATTTCAGCATACCTTTAATATCACCGAGCAGTACGGACTTATCCTTGCGCACATAAAAATCCGTGATATTAGAGGATAATGTGCGAGTGCCTTTATTCAGCTTTGATGATTCTGAACGGTCATATTCCGGACTGGTCGGATCGTTAAAATAGGATTTGAACAGCATATCTACCAATGCCTGATAGGTGTTGACAGACGATGATACGAGCTGTTTATACAGAATATCGATCACAGTTTTAATATCACAGTTCATACGGCAGCTCCTTTCAACATTTTTCCAGTATCTATTATATCACAAAGCTATATCAAAATCAAGTGTCAGGAGGTCACTAAATGACAATTTTCGATGAAGTAAAATCCCTTGTGGACGTTCCCACCGCCGCACGAAGCTACGGTGTCGAGGTAAGTAGGGGGAACATGGCGCTCTGTCCGTTCCATCGGGAACGTCACCCGTCCTGCAAGCTGTATGCCGACCACTATTATTGTTTCGGCTGTCAGGCGCACGGTGATGTGATCAAGCTGGTGCAGGAGCTTTTCAGCGTGTCAGCCATTGAAGCCGTGAAGCAGCTCAACAGCGATTTTGCCCTCGGTCTGGACGTGGACAAGCCACCGGATATGGAGAAAGTCAACAGACGGCGCAGGGCGATCGCCGAGCGGAAAGCTGAGAAAGCGAGGATTGAGCATATGTATGATGTGCTGCTGAGATACTTCACTCTGTTGGACAAGTACAAAATGCGCTATGCGCCGACTTCTCCCGATGAGGATCGCCTTAGCTCCGCACGGCTGGACAGGCGTTTCGTGTACGCTTTGCAGAATATCGGCTATGCGGAGTATATGCTTGAAGCGTTCAACCGTTTCGACAAGGAGCAACAGGCAGAAGTTAAACTGGAGG
>SFMO01000011.1 GCA_004554385.1 Ruminococcus flavefaciens | reverse complement strand
CACCTGTTGAGGAATACAAGGAAGCAGTGCAGATACCCGTCAAGGTAATGTATACGGTCAAAAAAGTTCTGACCAACATCAAACAGGAAGCTGTTAAGTATTCTTATCAGGATAAGAACACAGTATGGGTGCCGAATACGGAGATAGGTTCAGTAAGTGATAACGGAAGCGGTAATGATATGTTCATTCTTGACGAGATACATGACGCTTATGTTCTTGAGCTTACAGCTGCTGACAACTGGGACCTTACCTCAGAAAAGGAAGTCACAGTGCAGTATGCTACGAGCGGCGCAGATGTTGAAGCTGCTGATGTTGTCAAGAAGGACGGCATGATAATAATTACTATCCCTGCAAGCGCTTTTACAGACAATATCAATATCACTGCTTCCGGTGCAGAACAGGAGATGCATAAAGTTGTCTATATGTATGAGGTCTACGATCCGCTGACAAGGACGATCTCTATGAAACAAGATGAAGACAACACTAAATATGTCAGAGGCGCAGAAATAGATCCGCATTATCCATTTGAGCCAAATGGTTCGTTCCCGACCGGCTGTGACGGCTATACTTGGGACTGGCCTATGAATGCAGAAAATGGAAAATATAAAATGGGCGAAACTGACGTTTATGTTGTCGGAAGATACAAGAAGATAACCTATAAGCTGAAGATCGAATATGTGTCTGACGATCTTGATTTCCCAGCTCAGCAGCCGTATTACTCGCCTGACGAGACAAGATACTATGAGAATACGAATACATTCGATATTGCTCTGACGAAGGACGCTGAGTTCTACAGAAGATCGCCTGATATTCCGGGGTATGTTCCCGATAAGCCGTTTATCACTCTGAAGGTCACAGACGAATTTATCGCAGATCTGAATGATATGATTGTTGACGGTAAAACATACAAAGGAACTACAGAAAGGGTCACCTATACAAAGGTCCCTGATGATGCAAATGTGATCGTAAACTTTGTAAAGTGCGATGTCAGTGGAGTTCCGCTTAATGAAACGTCGGGTATTGATCCATTGACTGCAAGCGGCGGTCCTTACAACTTAGACGAGCAAATCGAGCAGAAGCTTACAGGTTGGGAGCCTATCAGATATACTAAGCTTGAAGGTGGAGCCGAAGAAACTGTGAATTCTGTTTCAGGAAACCTTGCAACAGGCGAAAGTGCGACATACTACGTATATTTCAGGGAAAAGCTCGGCATTTTCACGCTCAAGCTCAGTAATACGCAGCTTTGCTTCATCATCGGTCATCTGAAACTTCTTAGCCTTGGCATCAGCATTTCGCTTGCTTCGCCAATCAGACAACGTGTAATACTGGATGCCTAACTGCTGAGCAGCCTTTTTCACTCCGATCTCGTCTGAGAGCTTTAATGCTTCTTCTTTGAATTCTTTACTGTACTTCATAGTCGTTTTCCCTTTCCGGTTTTGTTATTTATATTCTACCAGATTTTTGGGTGTTTGTCGACTGCTCTATCAGTATAACACTTCAAAACGCTTGACCTCCGTGTAAGCCGTGACCACGTTCCGTATGACCTCTGGGAACGGCAGGGCTACCTGCTGACGACCGAGGGCAACGTCGTGCATTACGGATTCATCGAAAACTTCATTGACGAGCTGGGTACACGGTTCAATATCCGGGAGATCGCCTTCGACCGCTGGGGCGCAGTGCAAATGAGCCAGAACCTTGAGGGGCTGGGCTTCACGCTGGTGCAGTTCGGTCAGGGCTACCGTGATATGTCGCCGCCGACCAAAGAGCTAATGAAGCTGACACTGGAGCAGAAGATCGCCCACAACGGGCATCCGGTGCTGCGTTGGAATATGGACAACATTTTCATCAAGCGTGATCCTGCGGGCAACATCAAGCCGGATAAAGAAAAATCCACCGAAAAAATCGATGGATCTGTTGCAACTATTATGGCTCTCGACCGTGCGATCCGCTGCGAAAACGACACCGGCGATAGCATTTATGACAGCAGGGATATGCTTGTTTTGTAGTTGGTGAAATTGCTCTCAAAAATTATTATGGGAATAGAAGTCAATTATTGGGACACTTTTGCTAATGAGATATTGACCAATGCCGGTTTCAATCTGTTTGCGTTTTTTATATTTTGTCATTGCTCCGGTAATTGGAAAAACGAACAGATTCTTAGTATCCCATTCTTGATTTATGCTCCTAATTAGCTTTCCGGAAGTGTTGCTATAAGAATGATTAATATCCGAACTGTCACAAACAACACCAACATAGCCGTCTTTTGTGAATTTTATCCAAACTATATCTTTCTGAAAAGAAAAGTTGAAGTATTTTTGAATTGCCTCATATTTGGGATCATTGCTTAGATACGGCGGTTTATTAGACTGTGGCTTCCATTGATATTCATTTTTTATCCAGATGCCATGACCGATAACATCTTCTTTCTTTCCTTCCAAAATAATATCTCCAGATTTTTCAGCGGCAATAGGAAAGTCAACAATATAGTTTAAAAATTCATTTATGTACGCAAAAACAGTAGCAAGTGGAACTGGAGCAAGTGTAGCTTGCCGAAGAGCTTCTTTTGTTCTTTTTTCACCATCTTCCCCCAAGTAATACAACTTTTTGAGATGTATCGGGGATAAAAAAGCTTTCAATTATAGGGTTCATTTTAACCTCCATAAAGAATTGTATTATGACTATTTTTCTTTGATTATATCATAAGCCCATAGAAAAAGTCAACCGAAAGGATCTGATGCACATGGGTATTTTCAGCGGCAACATCTGAAACGAACGGCAGCCCTTCTGTGCGGAGGGGCTGCCATAGTATTCATTTTATTTCTTTGAAAGTGTTTTTATCGTATCGCTTTATTTCTTTGCGAAATAATGAGTACTTGAGAACAAATTCAATGGTATCGCCATATTCATTCTGTGTTACATGAGGTTTCCCGTTGATGATATCACAGACTTTTACAGACTGTTTTCCCTCACCTATAAGAGCGATAGTCGAATTTCCTTTTCTTTTATAGAGATGTAGCTTTTTGAGCAACTTCGTAATTAATCTGTTCATAATAATTTCTCCTGAGATTTTTCATCATTATTATACCACAAGCCCATACAAAAAGTCAACGAAAGGAGTGATGCACATGGGCATTTTCAGCGGACTGTTCCGGTCGAGGGACAAGCCGAAGGACAGCTACGATTCGCCGTCCTACAGTTATTTCTTCGGACGGACACACGCAGGCAAGCGTGTCAACGACCGCACGGCAATGCAGATCATCGCAGTTTACGCCTGCGTGAGAGTGCTGTCGGAGGCGATTGCTGCTGTGCCTTGCCTTTACCGCATCAAGTTCCGCAGGGACATCTACAAGGATTTCGCTGCGCTTCAAACCTCTGTGCAAGAGGGTGACGAGGAAGGCTCTAACCTCGACATTTAGAGCCTTGAAGTATTTGAGAATATCGCATACATCATGGCGAAGCACGCTGATCCGGAGAACGTACCGGACAATCCCGATGACTGGTTGGAGCAATTCAACACATTCTCAATATACGAGGTGCTGCCGCAGCTCATTGAACTGTGGGGACTCAACGTGGAGACACAGGCAGAATGTAAAAAAACATCGAAAAACTGACCGCCCGATGACAACTCCATTATTCCTATTGAGATGCAAACAGCTCGGCCTGACAATGACCGAGCTGGATATGCTTACGATAGGTTTAATCAACGATATGTTCACCGAAAAGGAAAATGACGAATATGACGGCTGGTCGGAGGTCGCTGGGCAGGCGGACTTTGATGAATTCTGATTGACTTTTTCTGGCTTCTGTGCTATAATTCTGGTATAGAGGAAGCACGGAACTTTCTCTTCTAAAACGCAGAGATTAAGGAGAAATTGATGATACTGTTAGTTGTAGATACGCAAAAGGGCTGTTTTGACGAAAGACTATATTTATTTGAAACTGTGCGAAAAAATATAAAGCAGTTAATCACTATAGCGAGAGAGAATCAGGTTGAAGTCGTATATGTTCAGCATGATGACGGCCCGGGAACTGATCTCGATAAATCTGCGGATAACTATGAAATATATGAGGAATTTGCACCGAAAAGCAGTGAAAAGCGTTTTGAAAAGAATGTGAACAGTGCTTTTCATCCTATGACAGGATTAACAGAATACCTTCTCTCTAAAGGGGAAAAGGATATTATAACAGTCGGCGTTTCAACAGATTATTGCATGGATGCAACAATTAAAAGCGGATTTGAAAAAGGGTTCAACATAATTGTTCCATCATACACAAACTCAACGTATGATAATCCCTATTTTGATAAAGAAACCGCTTACAAGTATTATAACGAATTTATGTGGGGAACACGTTATGCAAAGATAATTACTGTTGAACAAGCAATCCAACTCTTGCAATCCAAAATAACAACAGCTGATATATAAAAAAGCGGATTTACTGAATATACACTGAGCAGTCCTTCGGGGCTGCTTTTTTCATGCCCTCACGGAGGAGGTGAAACCGCATGGCAAACAGAATCAAGGGCATCACAGTCGAGATCGGCGGTGATACTACCAAGCTGGTCGGAGGTCGCTGGGCAGGTGATTTCGATTCTTTCTGATTGACTTTTTCTCCTTGATGTGCTATAATTCTGGTGTAGCGAAGGCATAGTGATTTCGTTACAAATCGGAATTACAGGAGAAATGAACATGAAAGTGAAATCAAAGAAGAAAATCATAATATGCTGTTGTATTTCTTTGATACTGCTGGTGTTGCTGGCGGCTGTCTGTTTTTTTCAATTTACGGATTTAGGCTATCGAATGTCAGTTCCGTACCGCAGTTCCTTTGAAAAGGTAGCAGATCATATCTATGCGAATAAAAACTATTCCGGTAATATCAAAGAAGCGATTCAGCTCACGGAAGATGCATTAGCACGGGACAGAGCGTTTTTCGGAGAATTACAGTGTACCGATACAACTAAAACGATTGTGATTTTCTGTGATGATGATAATCTTCTTTCAAAGCTCGGCGGAGATCATGATACGAAAACCTCAATATTTGATCCGAAGAAAAACTACATTTCTGTTTCAGATGAATACCTTAATATTGACATTTTAGCACATGAACTCACTCATGCGGAGCTGCATACCCGCCTGAATACAAATGCTCTGAAAGGGATTCCTACATGGTTTGATGAGGGACTTGCCACGCAAAATGATTATCGGGAGCAATATGGGCTGGAGGCATGGATTGAACAGACTGATAACGGAAAAAACGCACTTCCTCTCGAAGATATGGATACAGGTTCTGAATTTTATGCAGGAACGGTAGAAGACAGGCGTTTCCGATACCTGAATGCGAAACATGAGGTAGGTGTTTGGATGGATACTCATCAGCAGAAAGGGTTGTTAGAATTATTTGATAAGCTAAACAACGGCGAGTCGTTTGATACTGCTTATTTCAAATAAAATCTGATTAGCGCATTAACTGAATATACACTGAGCAGTCCTTCGGGGCTGCTTTTTTCATGCCCTCACAGAGGAGGTGAAACCGCATGGCAAACAGAATCAAGGGCATCACCGTTGAGATCGGCGGCGATACCACCAAGCTGTCGAAGGCACTGGAAGGTGTCAATAAAAACATCAAGAACACGCAGACGCAGCTCAAGGACATGGAGAAGCTCCTCAAGCTCGATCCGACCAATACGGAACTGCTCTCGCAGAAGCATAAGCTCCTCGCCGATGCGGTTAAGGCTGCCAAAGAAAAGCTGTATCAGATACCTACATACCGAATGAAGCGTGAAGAAGTCAAAACTGTTATCTTCCGTTACATCTTTGGCTACTGCAATACGCAAAGGATCAACAGCTTCAATGAAGGCGGCCTCCCACCTGTGGCACTAAGAACTTCAACTGGGCTGGCTCATCACGCCGCCTGACTCCTGCCTATCCAAGATTTTGGGTATTCTCCGACTGCACATTTCCTGACAATTCCACCAGTATTACGCACTCTCAGACTGGCGTACAAAGCGAAATGCCGCTGCCAAAGCTAAGAAGTATCAGATGACCGACGATGAAGCAAAACTGCGTATTACGGAGCTTGAGCGTGAAAATGCGGAGCTTCGCAAAGCAAATGATATTCTCAAGGATGCACTCGGTT
>SFMO01000010.1 GCA_004554385.1 Ruminococcus flavefaciens | reverse complement strand
TAATGACGAGATACTGAGACCTGAATTTGAAAGGTCGGGGTATAACGCAGTATGGACTGACGACGAAACAGATGAATGGCTGATGACAGTCAGAAACGGTGTAGTTACGGGCTGCAGCCGCTGCGGGGGAAAGCAGGGGTGGCAGCTGTACAGCATATCACGCTGGAGCAAGACTGACGGACAAAAGCTGAAAAAACATCTGGAAGAAGCGTTTGCAAACGAAGAAAAACGACAGCTCTATTGGGATGATCTTGCTATGTTCGAGTATTCGGATGAATATGAGCTTGGAATTATGCCAATGAAGAAAGGCGATATAATCGAAGTCGACAGCATAGAGGAATTAATAGATATCGATAAAAGTTACAAAGGAGTCTTTAACAATGAAGTCAACATCTAAAGGTAAGATAGACTGGCTTATTACACTTGCGCCGTTTATCATTATCATGGCATTAGCAGGTGTACTGTTTGCATTTCCGGAAAAATCAAACGACGTGATCGGAGATGTACGTTATTTCTTTGGTGATACATTAGGTTTGTATTATCTGGTAATTGGTCTGGGAGTACTTCTTATCTCAGTATTCCTTTCTTTTTCCAAATACGGAAATATTGTTCTCGGCGAACCCAATGAAAAGCCAAAGTATTCATTCTTTGCATGGGGAAGCATGATGTTTACGTGCGGTCTTGCTGCTGATATCTTATTCTATTCATTTGCTGAATGGGTAATGTATGCAACAAATCCTCACGTAGCAGAGCTTGGTCCCATAACCCAGTGGGCAGGTGTTTTTCCACTGTTTCACTGGAGCTTTATTCCGTGGGCATTCTACCTTGTGCTCGCAGTAGCCTTTGGTTTTATGCTTCATGTAAGGAAGAGAAACCGCCAGAGATATTCAGAAGCCTGTCGCCCTGTTATAGGAAAGCATGCTGACGGACTTCTCGGCAGAGTGATCGATCTCTTTGCGCTTTTCGCACTCCTTGCAGGAACTGCTACTACATTCAGTGTGGCAACTCCTCTTATGGCAAGCATAATCGTAAAGCTGTTCGGCATCACCATAAGCAGAACCGCAGTGACGATAATTATTCTTCTTATTACCTGTGCTGTATATACATATGCGGTACTCCACGGATTCAAGGGCATAAGCGTACTTGCCAAAACATGTATATTCATGTTCTTCGGCATGCTTATATTTGTTCTCCTGATCGGCGGACAGGGAAGATTCATTGTTGAGAACGGTTTCCAGTCACTTGGAAAAATGTTCCAGAACTTTATAGAGCTGTCAACCTACTGTGATCCCACACGAGAGAATAATTTCCCTCAGGACTGGACTATATATTACTGGGCATACTGGATGGTATGGTGTATCGCAGCTCCATTCTTCATCGGTAATATTTCAAGAGGAAGAACAATTAAGCAGACTATTCTCGGCGGATATGTCTTCGGCGTTGGTTCAACTATCGTAAGCTTTGTTATCCTCGGAAACTATTCACTTGGTCTTCAGGCAACAGAAAAGGCAGATTTCATCAAGCAGTATAATGAAAGCGGAGATCTGTATGAGCTTATTTTAAACATCATCGATACTATGCCTTGTGCAAAGTTCATCCTTGTGGTAGTTATCCTTACAATGATCGCATTCTATGCTACATCATTTGATTCTATCGCATATACCGCAGCTTGCTACAGCTATAAGAAGCTTGGTGAGGACGAGCATCCTCATAAGCTTGTTGAGCTTCTGTGGTGTATCCTTCTTATTGTTCTTCCTATAGCTCTTGTGTTCTCAGAGAGCTCAATGAACAATATACAGTCAGTAAGTATTATTTCTGCATTCCCTATAGGCATCATTATGATAATAATGATCTGGAGCTTTATGAAGGATGCAAAGAAATACAGACAGGAGCTTGAAGAGCCCGAAAATACATCGGCAGTTCCTGCCAAAAAAACAAAGAAAAAGCATAAGTAAACAAACAGGTGTTTATGAAAAGAGGTATATGATATGGCAACAGTATTTTTAGCAGGCGGAGCAGGCTATATCGGCTCCCATACAGCAGTTGAACTTCTGAATGCAGGATATGACGTAGTAGTTGCTGACAACTACTCAAACAGCTGTCCTGAGTCCATCAAGAGAGTTGAGAAGATAACAGGCAAGTCAGTTAAGCTTTACGAGCTCGACATCAAGGATAATGCAAAGCTTGCAGAAGTCTTTAAGGAAAACAAGATAGACGCTGTTATCCACTTTGCAGGACTTAAAGCAGTAGGCGAGTCCGTACAGAAGCCTATCATGTACTATCGCAACAACATCGATACTACACTTGCACTTCTTGAAACAATGGAGCAGTTCGGCGTAAAGAATATCATATTCAGCTCTTCTGCAACTGTATATGGCGAGGCAAACCCTGTTCCGTATTTCGAGACAATGCCACGCGGCGCTTGTACCAACCCCTACGGCTGGACAAAGTCCATGATGGAGCAGATCTTCGAGGATGCTGCAAAGGCTGATAAGGAGCTCTCTGTTATACTTCTCCGTTACTTCAATCCTATCGGAGCTCACGAATCAGGCATGATAGGTGAGGACCCACAGGGTATCCCGAACAACCTTATGCCTTATGTATCACAGGTGGCAGTAGGCAAGCGCGAATGCCTCACTATCTTCGGCAACGACTATCCTACAGCAGACGGTACCTGCACACGTGATTACATTCACGTTGTAGACCTTGCTAAGGGACATGTAAAGGCTATCGATTATATCCTTGCTAACAGATGCGTGGAGATCTTCAATCTTGGAACAGGTACTCCATACAGCGTAACAGAGATAGTTGACACCTTTGAGAAGGTCAACAATGTCAAGGTAAATCATGTGTACGGTCCAAGACGTGCAGGTGATCTTGCAGAGTGCTATGCTAATGCAGATAAGGCTCTGAAGGTCCTTGGCTGGAAGACTGAAAAGTCTCTTGAGGATATGTGCCGCGATTCATGGAACTGGCAGAAGAATAATCCCAACGGATATAACAAGTGATAAAAAGCTCGGGCTTAGCCCGAGCTTTTTGCGTTAATCTTTCTCTTGTATATGTAGCCTTTCCCGTAAACTTTTCATTGAGTTGCAGAACATGAGCTCGTGAGTCAATGATGTCAGTGACGGGTCACCCTCACGTATACGCATAGTTCTGCGTATCTCTTTTGGAATGACGACGCGTCCGAGGTCATCGATGCGTCTGACGATACCTGTTGCTTTCATAGGTCAATTCTCCTTGGTTCTGCAAATTTTGGCAGTTTTGGCTGCATGGTTATTATCTGCATATTATTTGAAATTATGCCTTACATAATTATCGCATGAATTAAAGAATACAAAAAAGCACTGTACTTTAAACAGTGTTTTTTGATCTATATGAACGATGTATATGTTCCCTGACAAATATTGTAAAATAATCAGATATTGATAATATCCTGCATTATTTCATCATCCATAGCATATGGGCAGAGCATTAGCTTTGCTGTATTGTTCATTACGCTTTGTGCCGACCTTTCAAGTAGGTCGCGGGGAACGCTTATAGGTGCAAGCGAGGAGATGTATTCGCCGAGTTCCTCTGTGCTGCGGAATTCCAGGGCTTCAAGCACAGCTTCACGTCTGTATTTTTCTGCATATCTGAGGTATTTGCTCTGAAATGCTCCCACAGCAGCGCCGTGAGGTATACCTGCTTCATAGGTCAGCATATAGCTGAGAGCGTGTGGGATAGTAGTTCCGTTCTGAGCTATTGAGATGCCTGCAAGAGTCGATACGTTCATCAGTTTCTGAGCAGCTGCTTTATCAATATCAGCTCTTCCGTCAATATATGGTTTACACTCAGCCCACTCCTTCAGACCGGTAAAAACGCTCATATCGCTGTAGGTATCAGCCATTGAATTGATACCGCTTTCGATAAGGTGTGAAAGTGCGTCTACAGCGGTATTGATGTGTATGCCGGCGCCAGAACCGCACTGACACGGACTTTCGACCGCACCTTGCCGGACTTAGAACCGCACTCTGCCGGAGTAAAACCGCACTTGAGCGGAAGCCTGCCCGAGAAAACGTCAGACAGGCCCACTCATATGG
>SFMO01000108.1 GCA_004554385.1 Ruminococcus flavefaciens | reverse complement strand
TTTCGGGATATTTTTGCAGATCTGATATGAAATTTTCCAGTGCTGTCAAATATTCATTTGTGTTCATACATATCCCCTCCGAACAGATGAAAATCTGTCAGATTTTTTTATTTTTTCATCACAATTATATCACACACGAAACATACAATGATAAACATTTTATGAACTCACTGTTAAATTTGCAGATGGCATCCAAATATGGAGGGGTAATTTATGTAGAATGTACAACGAATGTCACAAATTGTCAGCTTTTTAACTATGAAAGGGTGACAATGGGAATGGTTTATCGGATAAAAGCTTTAGAGTGGAAAAGTGTTGACAGCATTAATAGTATATGGTATAATTTTTATGATAGATAACGCTGCGTATATGCGGCGCGGCAACAGGCAAACTCTTTATGATATTTTGGTTTGCTTTATTAAATTGGAGGCATCTGTATGAAGAAAATAAGCGTTAAGACCAGTCATCCCTACGAAGTGCTCATCGAGCGCGGAGCTCTTGCAAAGAGCGGCGAGTACATCGCAAAGGTGACAAGCTCAAGAAAGGCAGCTGTAATAACTGATGATATTGTTGAAAAGCTGCATCTTTCCACTGTTCTCGAGTCCATGAGAGCTGCAGGTTTCGAGTGTACGGTCTATGCCTTTCCCAACGGCGAACAGTCAAAGTGCCTTGAAAACCTGGGAAAGATCTTTGATTTCCTCTGCGACAGCGGCATCACAAGAAGTGACATCATAGTTGCCCTCGGAGGCGGTGTAGTAGGCGATATAACAGGATTTGCAGCCGCTTCATATCTTCGCGGAGTCGATTTCGTACAGATTCCGACCACGCTCCTTGCACAGGTGGATTCCTCTGTCGGCGGAAAGACTGCCATAGATATTCCAGGCGGCAAGAACCTCGTCGGCGCTTTCAAGCAGCCCTCACTTGTTATATGCGACAGTGACGCCCTGAAAACTCTTCCAGAGGAAGTGCTTTCCGAGGGAATGGGCGAGTGTATAAAGTACGGAATGATACGCGATGAAAAACTCTTTGAGCTCATGGAGTCCCACGATATTTCCAATGTTGACGATATTATGGATGAGATGGTATATAAGTGTATAGACATAAAGCGTCAGGTAGTTGAAAATGACGAATTCGACAGGGGAGAGCGTATGGTGCTTAATTTCGGCCATACTCTCGGACACGCCCTTGAGGGCTGGCACAACTATACCGATTATGCGCATGGTGCAGGTGTTGCGGCAGGTATGTGCATGATAACAGACAGGCTCGCACCTCAGCTTTCCGAAAGACTGAAGAAGTGCTGTGCTGCCTATAAGCTCCCTACAGGAAGCGATATTCCCATGGGTGAGCTGCTGCCTTTCTGCTCAAAAGACAAGAAAAATGAGGCAAAGAATATAAACTACATCATCTGCAATGAAATAGGCAATGGCGAGATAGTAAGAGTGCCATTCGCTGAATTCTGCCGACTTATGGAGGGTTGAGCATGGATATAAGAATTAGTCCTTCCAGACTGTGCGGACAACTCAGTGTACCCGCATCAAAGAGCTGTGCTCACCGCTCTATAATCTGTTCTGCACTCGCTGATGGCGTATCTCATCTAAGCGGTGTCACCATGTCAAAGGATATAGAAGCTACAATAGGCGCTATGACGGCTCTCGGAGCAGAATTTACCGTCAGCGGCGGAGATATCACCGTTAAGGGTGCAGGCGGCAGACATGCACATGACTGCGTTATCGACTGCAACGAAAGCGGCTCGACTCTCAGATTTATTATCCCGATAGCAGCTGCTCTCGGAAGCAGAACAGAATTCCGCGGCAGGGGCAGACTTCCCCAGCGGCCTATAGATATTTTCATTCGTGAGCTTGGCAAAAACGGAACTGTTTTCGACTATCACAACACAATGCCCTTTACCCTTTCGGGGGGGCTTAAAAACGGCAGATTTGAGATTGAGGGCGACGTTTCCTCACAGTTCATTACGGGACTTCTCTTTGCACTGCCTCTGCTTGACGGCGATTCAGAGATAGTCCTTACTTCTCACCTTGAATCACGCCCCTATGTTGATATAACCATAGATACTCTGCGCCGTTTCGGCGTTTCCGTGGAGGAGACAGAGAACGGATTCCGCGTCAGGGGCGGACAGCACTATGTCTCCCGTGACGAGCATATAGAAGGAGACTATTCGCAGGCAGCCTTCTTCTGCGTGGCTAATGCCCTCGGCTCTGACGTTAAGCTTGATAATCTTCTTGCGGACAGCGTTCAGGGCGACAAGAAAATCCTTGAAATTATCAGCGATATGTGTTATAATGGCAATATCGGACACTACAGTGCCGACTGCTCGGATATTCCCGACCTTGTACCGATCCTTGCGGTGTTGGGAGCCTTCGGCAGCGGCGATTCGGTAATATACAACGCAAAACGACTAAAAATAAAGGAAAGCGACCGTTTACAGACTACTGCCGCTCTTATCAATTCACTGGGCGGAAATGTGGATATAACAGACGACGGACTGGTCATTCACCCCACAGGCAATATGCACGGCGGTACAGTTGACAGCTTCGGCGACCACAGGATCGTTATGGCGGCTGCCATTGCAGCTACCGCTATCGACGGCGAGGTTATCATAAAGGGCGCAGAAGCCGCTGAAAAATCCTATCCCGCTTTCTTTGACGACTACAGAAAACTCGGAGGTAAGGCAAATGTCATCATTCTGGAATAATAGGATATCTGTGTCCATGTTCGGCGAAGCCCACGGACCTGCTATTGGTGTAACTGTGGACAATCTCCCGTCGGGAGAGTATATCGACGCCGAGGAGCTTGCCCGTTTCATGGCAAGAAGATATCCGGGCGGCAGTGATATTGCCGTAAATTCCATGCCGCATATAATGTCAGGCATCTTCAATGACCGCACTACGGGTACTCCGCTGTGCGCCTTTCTCCAGAATACCGATACATCTGCCCCTCAGCACGACAATCTGGACAGCCTTGCACGTCCCGGACATGCAGACTATACAGGAGCTGTGCGCTACAGAGGCTTCAACGACGTCCGTGACGGCGGACATTTTTCCGACAGACTTACTGCGCCCCTTTGCTTTGCAGGAGCTGTCTGCGCTCAGATACTTGAAAGACGCGGTATCTATACGGGAGCACATATACTTCAGATACACAACGTCAAGGATAATCCCTTTGATCCGGTCAATATTACCCGTGACGGGATACTCAGCGTCAGAATGAAGGATTTTCCCGTTATAAACGACCGCAAGGGCTGGGACATGATAGAGGATATAAACAAGGCTCACGACGGCGGCGAATCCCTCGGCGGAGTCATAGAGTGTGCGGCTGTTAACGTGCCTGCGGGTATAGGCTCGCCTATATTTGACGGACTTGAAAACAACATCGCACAGCTGGTATTCGGTATCCCAAATGTCCGCGGACTTGAGTTCGGAGCAGGCTTCCTTTCGGCTAAAATGGTCGGCAGTCAAAACAACGACGAATTCTATGTCAGCGACCACGGTCATGTACTGACAAAGACCAACAATCACGGAGGCATACTCGGAGGTATATCCTCGGGAATGCCGATAACTCTCAGAGTGGCGTTCAAGCCATCGGAATACGTGGCAGGACAGCAGAACGCTGTGAACTACCGCGATATGACCAGCGAGACTGCAGAGAGCATTAAGCATATACCATGCAGTGTTCCTGCGGCAGTGCCATGTGTAGAGGCTGCGGTGAATATCGCTCTCCTTTCACATATGCTGGATTATCCTAATTTCTGTTAAGGTGACTTTTTATGCAGGATGAAAACATCATGAAAATGGCAGAGCGTGCCGATACAGAAATAAAGGACATCCCCACGCTGAATATACTGCTGTGCTATCTGCTTTATAAAATAGACCGTCCCGTAAGCCCCGATCAGCTTTATGATATAGCTATCGGGACAGGGATAATAAACTATTTCTACTATCAGGATTCTATCGGCTATCTGCTGAAAAACGGCCATATCACCCTCGAAAAGGGCGAAGGTGACGAAGAGTGCTATGTTCTCCAGCCAAAGGGCAGAGAGTGCGCAAAGCAGCTGAAGAATTATGCGCCAAAGTCATACAGGGACAAGCTTGTACTGGCTGCACTCAGGTATTTTGCGCGTATCCAGTACGAGAAGGAGCTGAAGATAGACTATGAGCCTGTGGGCAACGGTTACTATGTCCGCGTAAGGTGCATTGACAATGCCTTTGACCTTATGGACCTGAGACTGTATGCTCCTGACATGACACAGGCGAAGCTCATAGGCGAGAAGATACTTCTCAATCCCGCTGGCTTCTACGGAAAGGTCATTGAGGTAGCCCTTTCAAATGAGGAGCAGCCCTACGACCTCACCGACAATTAACGACAAGAGGAGCTGTTTACGGCAGCTCCTCTTATTGATAACGGAGTTATTATGGAATACACGATAAGACATTTTCGGGAAAGTGAATACCCTCTCCTTGAGGACTTCCTCTATGAGGCTATATTCATTCCCGAGGGAATTGCTCCGCCGCCCCGTGAAATAGTGTACAGACCTGAGCTTCAGGTCTATGTTGAGGGCTTCGGCAGCCGCAGGGGCGATATTGCTCTCTGTGCAGAGTCTGACGGAAAAATAGTTGGAGCTGTATGGGGAAGGATAATGAATGATTACGGCCATATCGACGACGAAACGCCTTCTCTTGCCATATCCCTTTACAGTGGATTCAGGAGGCAGGGGATAGGTACTGCATTGATGAGGGCTGTTATCGGCGCTTACAGTCGGGCAGGTCATAAAAGGCTGTCATTAGCAGTTCAGAAGGCTAATTATGCTGTTAAGATGTATGAAAAAGTCGGATTTAAAACAGTTTCTGAAAATGATGAAGAATATATAATGCTGTGTGAGTGGTGAAAATATGGATACACTGAAAGCTTCAAACTTTATAAAAAACAACGCAAGACCTCTTGAAAAGGCTTTGTACAGCTATTTTTACGAAAATGGTACAAGGGGAAAGGTCATTCATGAGCTTCTGAAGTATATGAACGATGACTGCGGTTTCGGAAATGCCCTTGAAACCGATAACTGGAACAGGAATTCCACTCCCATTACAGTGAATGACGCTGTGATGACACTTTTTAAAACAGGTGCACTTGACGAAAAAAGCAGACTTACTGACAGGATAGCGCATTATCTCAGCTCTCACGACTGCTTTGACGAGGAGAAAAGGCGCTGGCTCTTTGCTGTTGAAAGCAATAAGGATTTTCCTCATGCAGTCTGGTGGGAGAAGAAGGGCGACGGGATACGCGGCTTTAATCCTACGGTGTCGCTGGCGGCGTTTATGTGCTGTTTCAGCGAGGAAAGAAGCTATTATATGCAGATAGTTCTCGAAGCTTTTCAGTCTCTTTCGGAGCAGGAAGAGATGATAGCTGACGACCTTAAATGCTATCTTTTAGCCTATGAGCTTATGGAAAGACATGGTATGGCTGTTATCGGTGACAGCGGTTTTGACGCAAAGAAGCTCCTGTGCCAAAAGCTGGGACAGGTCATATGCGGTGATATTTCAAAATACGGAGTCGAGTATGTTCCGGTGCCGTCGGACTTTTTCTGCGGCATTTTCGGGCAGTTCATTACCGATGATATCCGTCCGCTTATCAAGGCGGAAAGGGAAGTCCTCGGCAGTTTGCAGCTTGACGACGGCGGCTTTGATATATCGTGGCAGTGGTACAACGACTATGAAGAATTCGGGCAGGCGAGAGAGTGGTGGAGACCAAGAGTTACACTCGATAAGCTGCTTTTTTACAGATATAATGCTTGATTATACAGGAAGGATAAGAAAATGAAATACGGACTTGTTCTTGAGGGCGGCGCTATGCGCGGACTTTTTACCGCAGGTGTTATCGACGTCTTTATGGAAAACGGCATTTCCTTTAACGCGGCTGTGGGAGTTTCCGCAGGAGCTGCTTTCGGCTGTAACTATAAATCCGGTCAGATACGCCGCGCTATACGCTATAATACGAGATTCTGCAATGACAAGCGCTATTGCAGCGTAAGCTCACTGATAAAGACGGGAGATATGTTCGGCGGAGAGTTCTGCTACCACACTATCCCCGACAAGCTCGATTTAGTTGACGTCGAGACATTCAACTCGTCGCCTATGGACTTCTGGGTGGTTTGTACCGACGTAACTACAGGCAAGGCAGTTTATCATAAGTGCGGGCATATCAGCTACGACGAGCTTGAATGGATACGTGCTTCTGCATCTATGCCTGTTGCTGCGCGGATAGTTGAGGTCGGAGGCTACAAAATGCTGGACGGAGGTATCAGTGACTCTATTCCGCTGAAGTTCATGGAAAGCCGCGGCTGTGAGCGCAATGTTGTGATACTGACACAGCCCCGTGACTATGTGAAGAAGCCTGCAGGGGCAAAGAGCCTCATAAGGCTGAAATACCGCAGGTATCCCGAGCTTGTAAGGGCTGTGGAGAACCGCCATAAGATGTATAACGGTGAGCTGAAATATATCCGCAGTGCCGAGGAGAATGGAAGCGCTTTTGTAATAGCTCCTCCTGAGGCTCTGCCCATAGGACATATAGAGCATGATCCTGATGTAATGCTTGAGGTCTATCGTATCGGCAGACGCATTGCCAATGAGAACCTTGAAGCAGTGAGAAGTTTTCTTGGCATCTGAGAGCTCTGCGGATAAAGTATCTGAAACTATCAAACGAAAAAGCCGAAGGATATGTTTCCTTCGGCTTTTGTATTATATACTGATATACTTTTTTATGCGGCTGCAGATCACTGTCGCAAGCACAAGCTTTATGATGTCAAAGGGCAGATATGGAAAGACGCAGACATCAAGAGCGCCCATGAAGGTCATTTTTGTTTCTCCGTTGGAATAACCGCAGACGAACCAGATAGTTCCGAAAAGATAGCATACTGCAAGTCCGACAGCCATAAGAGCTATGCTCACAGGGAGCTTGTGACCGAAAAGCTTTGTCCCTGCCCAGTAAAGAAGTGCCATGAGTATGAATCCGAGGATATAGCCGCCTGTCGGACCTGTAAGAGCTCCGATGCCGCCTTTGAAGTTGGTGAATACGGGAAGTCCTATGGCACCGAGCAGGATATAAACTGCAATGGCGAACGTTCCGTTTCTGCCGCCGAGAAGTCCGAGAGCGCAGAATACCGCGAAGGTCTGAAGTGTGATAGGAATAGAGCCTATTGGTATCGCTATCCACGAGCATACTGCCATGACAGCTGCAAACATGGCTGTCAGGACCAGTTCCTTTGTGGAAAATTTACTTTTTTTAAGCGTTGAAGAATCATTCATAAAAATTTCTCCTTTAATTCAAGCTGAGTACATTATATCACGACATCTTCAAAATGTCAACCACAAAATTGAAGTGTGGGTGACATTTAAATTTTGCGTCAGCCATTGAAATTGTTATGGAAGTGTGTTATACTAAATATAATAGTTATTTGGCGAGGTGTAAAATGATATAATGAATAAAACCAGTGAATTCCGCGATAAGATAGATATAAAAAGGATCAGGGCAGACTTCGATACTGGACTGACCTCTGCACAGGTGAGCCAGAGGATCTCCGAGGGCATGGATAATACCCCTGTGGAAGCACCATCAAAAACAGTCAAAGAGATACTTGCAGACAATATATTCACCTACTTCAACCTTATCTTTGTGATATTGTCGGTACTTCTGATAATTGTGGGCTCATACCGTGATCTTACCTTCATGCCGATAATCATAGCAAACGCACTGACAGGTATCATTCAGGAGCTCCGTTCAAAATCTGTACTGGACAAGATTTCCGTGCTTAATGCACCTGTCACAACTGTAGTCCGTGACGGCGAGGTAAAGACAGTCCCCTCAAAGGACCTTGTCCTTGACGATATAGTTATATTCAAGGCAGGCAATCAGATAAGCGCCGACGCGGTCGTAGTTGAGGGAAACGTGGCTGTCAATGAGTCCCTTCTTACGGGTGAATCCGACGAGATAAACAAAAAGCCCGGGGACACCCTCATGTCGGGAAGCTACATCGTTTCGGGTTCATGCCGTGCGAGACTTGAAAAGGTGGGCAGGGAGTCATATATCTCAAGGCTTACCATACAGGCAAAGAAGTCAAAGAAGGGCGAGCAGTCAGAGATGATACGCTCACTGAACAGGATAGTAAAGTTTGCAGGCTTTGCGATAATCCCCATAGGAAGCCTTCTTTTCTATCAGGCATACTACATCAACCACGATTCTATCAAGGAAAGCGTACAGTCCATGGTAGCCGCTGTTATAGGAATGATACCTGAAGGACTTTTCCTGCTTGCCAGTGTTGCTCTTGTTATCAGTACCATGCGCCTTGCAATGGGGAAGGTCCTCGTCCATGACATGAAGTGCATAGAGGCTCTTGCCAGAGTTGATGTACTCTGTGTGGACAAGACAGGTACTATCACCGAGAATACCATGAACGTTTCGGCAGTAGTTCCTGCTTCAGATGATTATGACGACGACGTTATCGAGGGACTTATCAGTGATTTTGCAGCAGCTCAGGACTCTGACAACGAAACTATGGCGGCAATAAAGAATCACTTCCACAGACCAGCAGGAAGGTTTTCAGTTGCTTCCACAGGCTTCTCCTCAGAGTTCAAATACAGCAGTGTTACCTTTGAGCGTGATTCGTATGTTATAGGTGCTCCGGAATTCGTAATGAAGGGCAGAGTGAAGGAGTACAAGGAGCTTATCGAGTCATACAGCCGCAAAGGCTACAGAGTCCTTTCATTTGTAAAGTATAAGGGCATACCCGACGGCAAAGCCCTTACGGCTGACGTTGAGCCGATATGCTTTGTTATAATGTCAAATCCCATAAGAAAGAACGCCCCCGAGACCTTCAGATACTTTGCCGAGCAGGGCGTTGAGATAAAGGTCATTTCAGGAGACAATCCCGTGACTGTATCCGAGGTCGCAAAACAGGCAGGCATCAGGAATGCAGGTGAGTATGTTGACGCTACTACACTAACTACCGATTCAGCTATCAAGGACGCGGTCAAGCGCTATACGGTATTCGGAAGAGTTACTCCCGAGCAGAAGAGAAAGTTCGTCCGTGCACTTAAAAAGGCAGGCAAGACCGTTGCTATGACAGGTGACGGCGTAAACGATGTACTTGCGCTGAAAGACGCTGACTGCTCAGTTGCGATGGCTTCGGGAAGTGACGTTGCAGCACAGGCCGCACAGCTCGTACTCCTTGAGTCTGATTTCTCAAAGATGCCCGATGTAGTTGCAGAGGGACGCAAGGTCGTTAACAACCTTGAGCGCTCGGGAAGCCTTTTTATAGTAAAAAATATCTTCTCACTGATAATCTCAGTGCTCTTCATATGCTTCGGACTTGCTTATCCTCTGAAGCCCTCACAGATCTCTCTTATAAGCATGTTTACAATCGGACTTCCTGCGTTTGTGCTCTCGCTTATGCCTAACCGTGATATAATCCGCGGAAGATTCATAATGAACATACTGCTGAAGGCTTTGCCTGCGGCACTGACGGACGTGCTTGTGGTCTGCGCTATGGTGTACTTCGGAAATATCTTCAATGTTTCACCAACGGATATAGCGACGGCATCTACTATACTGATGAGCATTGTCGGCATGATGATAGTATTCCAGATATGCAAGCCGATGGATATGTACAAGATGTGGATGTGTATAGGCTGTACAGTGGGACTTGTCTGCTGTATGATATTCGTCAGCGATCTCTTTGCCATTACTTCAATGTCAAACCGCTGTATACTTCTCTGCGTTAACTTCTCAATAATTGCAGAGCCGTGTCTGAGATACCTGACTATCATAACAAAAAAGGTTCAGGACTTCTTTATAAAAGACGAAGAATAAAGCTAAAGGCAGTTCATTCCGAACTGCCTTTTTTCTTTACTTCTTACCGAAGAGTCCCTTTTTTACATACGGCTCTGATGTTATATCAAGCACCTTGTATCCATCTTTTTCGATGGCCTCTCTGAGGACTGCGTCGTCAAGCTCATTTTCAGATATTATCTCGGTAATGCCCTTGCTGTGTGAGGAATTCACCTTTTTCGGCGAAACTGCGGCGCGTATAGCGTCGTTAACATGGGATTCGCACATATTGCACATCATGCCGTCTATTTTTATTACAGTTTTGATCATAATATGATTCTCCTTTGACGTTAGTATTTGCTGACAATCTTATTTTACTCCTTTTTAAATGGAATGTCAATAGAAGCATTAAAAAAGAATATATCTCCCGATAATGACAATGAATGTATGCGGATTGACTTTTTTGTGAAAATATGGTAGAATAGATTTGTCAGTTTGATCTTTCTTTGAGAGGAGAAAAAACCATGATAACAAAAACAAAGAGAGCAGCGGCTGTTCTGACAGTATTTTTTATGATAATTACGCTGCTTATGATATATCCGTTCCGTATTTCAGCTCATGCTGCCGCGTATGCGGTATGGCCTGTGGATCCGAAATACAGGAACATTACCACATACTTTGACGCTGCGAGAAATGTTGACGATTCCTCAGCACACCATAATGCTATCGATATAGAGGCTGACGGCGGAAGCAATATCTATGCCGCAGTTGACGGAAAGGTAGTATCTGCTGAGTGGATGGACGCTTATGGATATATGGTCATAATCCAGCACCCTGATCTCGGGATATATACATTCTATGCCCATGCTTCACAGATCCTTACCAGCGCCGGTGCCCAGGTCAAGCAGGGCGATGTCATTGCTAAGGTAGGAAGCACAGGCAATTCTTCAGGAAATCATCTGCATTTCGGCATCTGTGATAAGCTTCTGGGAAATTATCCTGCAAGGACATATTATGACCCGATGTCATATTTTGTTTATTCCGATAACGTAAATACAGGCGGAGCTGCTGCTCAGCAGCTTGCTGCACAATCCTGTGCCTGTTCAGATGAATATGCAGGGGAGTATACAACCAAGGGAGTAGTTACATATCTCAATATCAGAGCTGACCATAATACATCATCTGCTGTTGTAGGCGAGATACCTGCCGGTGCGGATTTCATCGTTACCAAGGCAAACGGAGAATGGGCTCACGTTGAGTACAACGGCAAGAGCGGACTTGCTTCCATGGCTTATATGCAGAAAAAGTCGGAACTCAAGTCGGATATAAAGATCGACAATGTTGTAGCTCCTGAGGGTACTCTTGAAAAGGGCAAGACTTTTTCCATAAAGGGAACGATCTCTTCAAATCTTGTGCTCACCAAGGTCTACGGCGGAGTTTATTTCCGAAGCGGCGAGGCAACCAGCCAGTGTGCAGAGGCTTCACCGAATGCTGTAAAATATGACCTTTCAACTTATTTTGACAGAAACATCGCCTTCAATGCTCTTAACGACGGAGAATATACATACAGGATCGTTGCCGAGGATAAGAGCGGTGCATCACAGGTACTGGTGGAAACTGATTTTATCATCAGCAGTGACGTATACAACGGAGTCATGGGAGATCTCAATTCGGACAGCAAGCTCAACGTTTCTGATGTAGTGGCACTTCAGAGCTATATGCTGGGCAAGAACAAGGACTTTACCAAGAAGCAGTACCTTGCTTCGGATATGAACAAGGACGGCTCTGTGGATATGTTTGATCTTATTGAACTGAAAAAGGAAGTTGTTAAAGCAACATCATAAATAAGAGGCAGTGCTGTGAAATGCACTGCCTTAATTAATACTGGGAGGAAAAATGAACGCAATAGCTATAGCAGAGGAAATAAAAAAGCGCCGCAGAAGCGAATGTACCCTTCTTGTCGGACTTGACGGACTTGGGGGAGCAGGAAAAAGTACTGCCTCCGAAGAAATAAAAAATATACTTGAAGCAGATAATATAAATACTGTGATTTTTCATATTGATGATTTTATCCATACAAGGGCTGTACGATACAACGACGACTATCCGCAGTGGGAGCAGTATTATTACCTTCAGTGGAGGTATGATCATTACCTGAGCAGTGTAGTCAGACCTCTCCGCGAGGGCAGGGAGCTGCCGCCTGTTGAGCTCTATGACAAGGAAAATGACAGATATATAATTTGCCGCTGCGATGTGCCTGAGGGCAGTGTAGTGCTGACAGAAGGGATATTCCTTCAGCGTGAGGAGCTCAGCGGCGCATTTGACCTTGTGATTTATTTTGACGTTCCCGAGGAGGAACGCCTGAAGCGTGTTCTTATCCGTGACGGATATATCGGCGATGATAAGGCTATCCGCAGTAAATACGAAAACAGGTATTTCCCTGCGGAGCGTTACTACGCAGAAAAATACCTGCCTGCCCAAAGGGCTGATGTAATAGTCGGATTTCCTCAGAATCCGTAATCGTATTCAAGGTACTGAGTTATGGCGTTATAGAGCTCCGGGTGGGAGTGCTTGGTGCGAAGAGGCTTCAATTCAGGGTCTGTGAAACAGTGTGTTGAGCTGCCCTTTGCACAGAGCTTTCCGCTTCGCTTGCTGACAACTCTGTAGGATATTTTTAGAGTAACGCCGTTGAATTTGTCGAGCTTGAGGTATACCATAAATGGCTCGTCGAAAACAAGTGGGTGCTTATAGCTTGACTCGATGCCGAGGCAGGGCATAAGTATTCCCATTTCCTCTATTTTTTCAAATGGAAGTCCTGCTTCGTTGAGATAATGCACGCGGGCTTCCTCGAAAATGCGTATGTAGTTTGAGTGATGAACTATCCCCATTTTGTCAGTCTCGTAGTAATAAACTTTTCTTTCATACGGTCTGAGCTTGTTCAAAAAAATCTTCCTTTCTTAAAAAAGTTTGATATAGCGGCGAGCCGCAGCAGCCTTTTTTGCCGCTGCTCTTGCTTATTTTTAACTTATATGATATAATTATATACTATATTATTATCTGTGAGGTGAATTATGAAGCTGAAAAAACTTCTTAGCAGTATACTCAGCTCCAATGCGGCATTTGTTATACTGCTTCTGCTTCAGATAGGCTTCCTGATGCTTGCAATAACCAGCCTTGGGGAGCGCTTTGTGTTTTTCTACTTTGCACTCATCGTGCTGGATATTATTCTTGTAATATACATCACTAATAAGAATGAGCCTGTGTCTTATCGTGTGGCGTGGATAGTAATTATAAGTGTATTTCCGCTTCTTGGCGGAGTTTCCTATATTTACATCAAGCTTTCACAGCAGTTCCCGAAATCAATAGATATGCGTAATCAGAAGCAGACAAGAGAACTCCTTGTACAGGACGAGGCGGTAATGAGAGAGCTTGAGCTCAGCTGTCCTGATTCAGTGAATCTTGCAAGGTATGTATCCGATTACGGAATGTACCCTGTGTACCGCAATATCTCTGCGGAGTACTTCAGTCTTGGTGAGGAGCAGTTTTCAAAGCTCACAGAGGAGCTTGAAAAGGCTGAGCACTTCATATTCCTCGAATTTTTCATCATAACCGAGGGATATATGTTCGATGTAATATCAGAGCTCCTTATACGCAAGGCAAAGGCAGGTGTAGATGTCCGCCTTATGTATGACGGGATAGGCACAGGTATGCTCAATTCCGTCAAGCCCTTCCGCAGACTTTCCGAAAACGGTGTTCAGTGCAAGGTGTTCAATCCGTTCCGCCCCATGCTCTCATCGGTGCAGAATAACCGTGACCACCGCAAGATAGTAATAATCGACGGCCATACAGCTTTCAACGGCGGTACCAACCTTGCCGACGAGTATATCAACCGCAAGGAGCGTTTTGGTCACTGGAAGGATACTGCTGTAATGATACGCGGACAGGCGGTGTGGAATTACACTGTGATGTTCCTTCAGCTCTGGAAAAAGGCGGAAAGTGCAGAGATACGCAAATTTGAGCCTGTAATAAGTGAAGGTATCACTTCTGCCGCAGGTGACGGCTTCATACAGCCGTTTTCTGATTCGCCGCTGGATGATGAGCCTGTGGGAAAGAGCGTGTATCTTGAGCTTATAAACAATGCCAGAAGCTATGTCTGCATAACGACTCCTTACCTTATACTGGACGAGGAAATGACCAATGCGTTGGGATTCGCGGCTAAAAAGGGCGTAGATGTGCGTATAATCACGCCTCATATCCCTGATAAATGGTACGTTCACATGATAGCTTGGAACAATTACAGCCGTCTTACGGATATGGGAGTAAAGATATATGAGTATACTCCGGGATTTATCCACGCCAAGACCTGTGTAGCTGACGGTACTTCCGCGGTAGTTGGAACGATAAATTTCGATTACAGAAGCTTTTACCTGCACTTTGAGTGCGGTTCAGTGCTTTACAACAGCTCTGTTATTGATGACATTGCCGCCGATTTTGAAAAAACGGTCTCAGTGTCTCAGCTTATAACTGCCGAGGATTGTGCCAAGCGTTCGGTATGCAAAAAAATAGCGGGAGCAATACTGAATATATTTGCTCCCTTGCTGTGACGAAGTATATTGATGGACTATTGCAAAAGGCAGTAAGTTCAAATAGCAGGAATCAAAAGAAGGCTTACGTAAGCTTCAGTCAACAAATATCACGGAGCCGGACCCGGAATAAAGGGTCCGGTTTTTTTTTGCCGTGAGTCCGTAAACCTTTAATAATTTTATCAGAAATAATCCTTGGCAAGGATACTGTAAATGCATACATCAGTTATGCCTGAGTGTATGCGCTCAGAGCTTCGAAGAGTACCTTCATAGGTAAGGCCGCACTTTTCAAGGACACGTCCCGAGGCCTTGTTGCGGGTGTCATACTTAGCTTCGATCCTGTTTGCGCGGACCTCCTCAAAGAAGAACTGTATTACAGCGGCAAAGGCTTCTGTAACATATCCCATGCCCCAGTAGCCCGAGCCGATACAGAAGCCTACTTCTATTGATTCTGTATCGTTATTGATGTTTGCGGCTGAAATGGTACCGATAGGGTAGCCTATCTCTTTAGGTTCTATGACCCAGTGATACCACATGGGATCGCTGTATTTGCTTATCCATGTAAGTCCCAGTTCTTTCATCTGCGTCATTGACCTGTGGTTTTTCCAGCGCAGATACTGACTCACCTTTGGATCGCTTGTCCAGACGGAGAAAGCGGTCTCTGTATCACTTTCTTCAAAACGCCTCAGGATTAGGCGGGGCGTTTCAAGTCTGATCGTTCCGAGATGGTTCATATTCTGATCCTTCCGACGTTTCGGCGTGTCTGAGATAGCGCGAGGTCCTCTTGCGCTTTTTCTTTTCGTACATTATCTCGTCAGCCTTGGTGATAAGGTTGAAAAGGGTAATGCTGTCATCGACATCGCTCACGATAGTTCCTATGCTTGCGGTGATCTTATAGGGTTTTTTGATAATGCTGTTTATGCTTTCAAGCTGTGCATAGAAAACATTTTCCAGAGCGGTAATATCGTCGTCGCAGGCATTTTCGCCGAGGATAATGAATTCGTCGCCGCCGAATCTTGCGCATATCCTTCCGCCCTTACAGCAGTCAGAGATGACACCTGCGAGCCGCTGAAGAGCGAAGTCGCCTTCTTTATGTCCGTAGCAGTCGTTGATGACCTTCAGACCGTCCATATCAATAAATGAGATAAGGAGCTTCTGGTGGGTATTCTTTGCACGGTTATACATTGGATCGGCAGTTCTGATGAATCCGTTTCTGTTGTAGATATTGCAGAGGGGATCGACGACATACAGCTTATCGAGCTCCTTGACCATGCTCTTGAGGTGAACCAGCTTTCTGATATTTTCGATAGAGTTGCTGATAGACAGCATGAGTGCATGGCACATAAGGCTCTTTGTCGGGAATTTGCTGTTGGTAAAAATATAGTAGCCGAGACAGCGCTCTCCGAAATGAAGCGGTATAAAGAAGCTGACGTTTCCGCTGTTCTTCAGTGGCATAGGGTGCATATCCGCACTGTCGAAGAGGCTGACAGGATCGTTGATATTGTTCTCAAGGACCAGCGGAGCAGTCATTTTCGGTGTATATCCGTGGATCTGGTATGCCATAGTATCCGATGGATCGACATTCAGCCCGTTGGATATGATCTGATTCCAGTTTGAGCAGAGACACAGACAGAATCTGTCAAATTTGATCTCGTTTATGACTTTTGAGACAGTATGTATAGTCGATATGGAGTCCTGAGTGTCAGCAAGCTCCGTTGTCATACGGTTCAGAAGGGAAACGTCCCTTTTACAGTTGTTTAACAGCTTGTATGTTGATATTCTGTATTCCGAGTTATCATTGTTCTCAACTGATAAGCATCCGCAGCTCTCCGAAAAAACGGGAGAAGCGTTGAGAACGGTATTCTTTGGATACTCTCTGCCGATAATAAGACCTATGAGCATTTCACAGGCTTTGAATCCGGCGTCGTCCAGAGGACGGGATACTGTGGTAAGGGCAGGCAGATGATGACGGGCATTGTACGTGTTGTCGAAGCCTGTAACGATAATATCGTCCGGGACCTTATAGCCGAAATTGTTCAGCTCCTCAATAGCAGAAAGAGCCATGGCGTCATTGGCACAGATGATAGCCTGAGGGCGAGGCAGTCCCGAGCTGAGGAAGTTATCCACGGCATTTTTGCCGTCGGCAGCTCTGAAATCGCCCATATAGATCCGGTCGTATTCATCGGGAATGCTGTGTTCCTTTATTGTATCACGAAACGCTTTGAGTCTTTCGGCAGCCTCGGGATTTCCCATGGGACCTGAAATGTAATTGATCTTTCTGACGTTGTGATTTTCGATAACGTGCCTTACTATGGACTGCATAGCGGTGTAGTTATCTATGCTTATGTTATAGAATTCGGGATGATCGGCGCAGTCAAGTATAGTAACAGGCAGACCTGTTTTCTTGACCTTTGTGATGATCTTTTCCTTATCTACAGGTGAGCTTATGGTATTTGTCATAAGAATAACGCCGTCGAATTTATCGAAATTGATAAGGGAATAGATATTGTATTCGCCCACATCGAATTTGCTGTTGGAAAGGACTCCGCCAAATGCGCAGAAGCAAGAGATGTTCGCGCTGTTCATTTTTGCACAGTGTCTTATGCCGTCAATGACACCGTTCTGATATTCCTCGTCTATCCCCGCGACGATAACGGCTATTTCAATCGGTTTATCCATTTGGAACTCCTTTGCTTTAGCTTAATTGTGAGTGGATATAAGCTCTTTTTGTGTTGTCAGGGTGAGTAAAGATAAGAACTCAGCCTGGTTTTTCTTCACTTCGTCTGGGTTCAAACCTACAAAAAAGAGCTTAACACATTAATTATAACATATTTTCTTTTAAATATCAAGTAAATATGTGGAAAAAGCCGTCGAAAAAAGAGAGCAGCAAGCACTTAAGCCGACTGCTCTCTGTTTTTTTGATTATTTGATCTCTTCAACTCTTACATTGCTGATGTAAACAGTTGCGGTAGAACCTCTCTTACCCATATTGAACTCAAGGCGTCCGTTGTTGTCATCCTTGTCCTTCATTTCAAAGTCGTAAGTGAAGGTCTGTTTTTCGGTTGAAAGTGTGAGCTTTGTATCCTGCAGATAGCGTATCCAGCCTGCGGAAGGCGCGGAAACGCATACCACTATGTCACGCTCCTCATCGGCGTAAGCGTCAAAGGTAACACGGTACTTCTTGCCCTTTATCATTGGAAGATCGGGCTGTACAAGCTGCACCGAGTATTCCTCCGTACCCTCTGCCTGAGAGGTCACGACGATCATATTATCTTTGATCTCAGCAGCACCTTCGCCGCCGTTGAACAGCAGGAATTTCCAGTTTACGTCATCGGTGAGATCCTCAGCCTCAGAGAAATCACCGTTGATGATGTAGTTGCCGTCCTCAAGAGGTTCACGGAACTTCTTTTCGGGCTTCTTGACATTCATATCGTACTCGGGCTTCTGGTAAACTCTCACGTAGTCCACCTCAAACTCAGCTTTGTCGAAATCTGTAGATGCGTCTGGATTTCCTGGCCATGTTCCGCCTACAGCGAGATTCATCTGTACGAAGAATGGCTGATCAAAGGGAGCGGGGTAGGGCTTTTCGTCCTTGCCCTGTTCGGCTGTGAACCAGTCGTTGGCAGTATTGTAGAGGTTGCCGTCGATATACCAGCGGATCTCACCGGGCTCCCATTCAACTGAATACTCATGGAAGCTGTCAGCGTAGGTCTGACCTGTGAGAGCCCATGTACCCTGTACCTCGCCGTGGGGCTCTCCATAGTGGAGCGTACCGTAAGCGGTGCTGACGTCATTTCCGAGAACCTCCATAATGTCGATCTCGCCGCACTTGGGCCACTGACCGTAGTAGCTTTCGTCCTTTGGCATCATCCAGACAGCAGGCCATAAGCCTTGTCCCTCGGGGACTTTCGCACTTACAACGACTTTACCGTAGGTGAAGTCTGTTTTTTTCTGACCTGTTACCTTGCCTGATGTATAGTAATCCTTGCCGTTTTTGTCGGATTTGATAGCCTTGATGACCAGCTTTCCGTCACGGAGAAAAACATTGTCGGTGGATGTGGTGTATTCCTGTAATTCCTCGTTGGTCCAGCCGGGCTCGTGGGGCTCATAATTCCACTTGCTCTCGTCGAGAGCACTTCCGCTGAATTCGTCGTTCCAGAGCAGGCTGTAGCCGTCTATCTCGGGAACTTCAACAGCCTCTGTCACAGCCTCGGCGGGTTTTGTTGTCTCGGGAGCAGCGTCCTGACCGGAGCTGTTGTTGTTTCCGCAGCTTACAGCGCAGGCAAGCACTGAAAGTGCAGCCGCAAAGGATAAGTATTTGTTGATTTTCATATTTGTCCTCCTTCAGAGTTGAGGTGATTCCTTTATGGTATTATTATAACTTTTTAAGTCATAAAAATATAGCAATATGGACTGATTTATAGTAACATGGTGATGTAACCGCAGCTTCAGAAGGACATGCGGACTGTATCAGGCGACGCCGTAATTACAGATTATCCAGTCGGAAGTGCCTTTGGTCCGGGCGAGCATCCAGTTCCAGTTTGTATATGTGTAGTCACGATTCCATGCAGCTTCTTCCTTCTGGAATATCTCCAGCGGATTAACATAGAAGTCAGACTTGAGCACCATATACTCCTCGTTTTCGTTCTGAGAGTATCTGGTTTCAAGCTTTGTTTCCTCGTCTCCTGCATAGCGAAGCTCCAACAGCTCACAGGTCTCGAATTGTGGGAAGAATTCCTTGACGCAATCAACGGTGTCACTGTAGTCCTGCTCGGTGTACATTTCCGAAGATATAGGCTTTACGACGACCTTGTCCACTGTACCTGCTGCATAGGGCTTGTGGTATTGTATTGACCAGAATCCGGCGAATAATGCTGCAGAAGCTGTAAGAATTCCTGCTGTTATGATGATGATATTACTTTTTTTCATAGTATGCTCCTTTCTGCTGTAAAGCTTTAGCTTTGAGCATAGTATAGCATAGCTGAATGACAGCACAGTGACTTTTTTATTACAAATATGTCACTTTTTCAGCAGACCAAGCTTGTCCTTCCTTTCAAGTATCCTCATAACGCTTTCATCAATACGTGATTCTGGTATCTCGCCGCTTTCAACAGCTCGGCAAACTTCGTCCACGGCTGCACGATAGTCCACGGGCATGAGAATGATATCCATGCCTGCCTTTATAGAAAGCTTGGCAGCCTCTCCTGAGGAGTAGACCTTTGAGATAGTGTGCATCTGCTGAGCGTCAGTAATGGCGATGCCGTCAAAGCCAAGCTCGCCGCGGAGCATTTCGGTCACTGCTTTGTAGGAAAGGTCGCAGGGGAGCTGGTCGCCGAATCCTGTGACAGACATATGACCTACCATGACAAAATCTGTTCCGCTTTCTATGCCCTTACGGAATGGGATGAACTCTGTATTGCGTAGTTGGTCTACGGTCCTGTCGATGATGACAGTTTCGTTTGTGTGAGTATTTCCGCTTTCAGCGCCAAGTCCCGGGAAATGTTTTAGTGTAGCGCTGACGCCGCTGTCCTGAAGGCCCTTTGAGACTCCGCTGACCATATTTGCCACTACATTCGGGTCACTGCTGAAGATACGGTCGCCCAGCTCGTTTCCGCTGTTTATATTTACATCAGCAACAGGGGCAAAGTCTACATTGAATCCGAGACTGCTCAGGTCCTTTCCGAGTGCCGAACCTATGTCGTATGCGGTCTTGTAATTGTTTTCGCTGCCGTAGTACTCCATAGGTCTGAAGCTTGTCGTGCCGAGATTCTGGGCACATCGAGCGACCTTGCCGCCTTCCTCGTCAACGCCTATGAACAGCCCTACACCGCATGCCTCACGGGAGAAGCCCTGAGTGTTGCTTATCATGGCTTTTATCTGGCTCTTTGAGGTAAGATTCTGCGAGAAATAGATTATTCCGCCTACAGGATAGTCATTCATGGCATTTTTAGTGCCGTTTCCGACCTCCAGCATTGGTGAAATGCCTGTAATAGCTTCGGGAGTTACCATGAACATCTGGCAAACCTTCTGATTGAGTGACATTGATCCAAGAACGTCCTGCGGAGTTGCCATGCGCACAGCCGTTGTGGTAGTTGTGGCAGTAGTTTGCCTTGCAGTGGTTATTCTGACAGTGGTTCGCTTTGTGGTATGTACATAAGGGGCAGCCGTTACCGCAGGCTGATATTCCTCATGCTCCTGCTGAGAGTAGTTTTGCTGAGGCTCATCCTGCTGATATGAGCTGTCATTATTGCTGTTTTCCGAGGTGCTCTGTGGAGCTGACGACGTGATGACTGCCTTTTCTGTAGTCTGAGCAGCGGTAGTTTCAGGCACAGTAGTTTCGGATGTTTTTTCTGTAATATATTCAGACGAAGGCGCGGTTGACATGGGAGCGGATGTCTGCTCCTGAGAGAGAGAATTTTCCGCAGCCTTCGGGGTATCGCTTTTATTGTCAGCGGAGCTGCCGCAGCCTGTAAGAAGTAAGCTGAGACCGAGCAGCAACGCAGTGATCTTTCTGAGTTTCAAGGTGAGTTCCTCCTGTGGAAATTGTATACTATTATTTTATCATGTTTGATGAAAAATGTCAATAAAAACAAAATCCCCCGATAACAGCGATGCTGATATCAGGGAACAAGGTAATTATTTTATAGCTGCAAAGGCCTGTTTCAGAGTGCCTGCAGGGATTATTTCTATATTGTAGTCTTTCACATCAAGAGTGGACAGGCACTGCTTTGGTATAATGCAGGTCCTGAAGCCCATGCGCTCAGCCTCCCGGATACGGGTCGAGATATGAGATACAGAGCGTATCTCGCCGCCGAGGCCTATCTCTCCGAAGGCAACAAGCTGCTCGTCTATCTGCTTGTCCATAATGCCCGAGTAGAGCGCCATAGCCACAGGAAGGTCGCCTGCAGGCTCGTCAAGACGGAAGCCTCCGACAATATTGAGGTACACATCGAGGCTGCCCATGAAAATGCCGAGGCGTTTTTCAAGAACAGCAATTATGATATTAAGCCTGTTGAAGTCAAATCCTGTTACCATACGCCGCGGAGCGGAGTAGCTTGTCTTTGCGGCAAGAGCCTGCACCTCTGCAAGTATAGGACGGCTTCCCTCAATGACGCAGGCAACGCATGTGCCCGAAACATTGTGAGGGCGGCCTTCGAGAAGCATCTGTGACGGATTGTCAACCTCTCTGAGTCCCTTGTCTATCATCTCGAAGACACCAATCTCGTTGGTAGAGCCGAAACGATTCTTGACAGCTCTTAAAATACGGTAGCTCTGGTGGCGCTCGCCCTCAAAGTAGAGAACTGCGTCAACGATATGCTCCATGACCTTCGGGCCGGCGATAGCGCCGTCCTTGTTGACGTGACCAACGATTATGATAGGTATCTCCTGATTTTTTGCGGTGTGCATGAACAGGTTAGTACATTCCCTTACCTGTGTGATGCTTCCTGCACTGGAAGTAATACGGCTGATGCTCATGGTCTGTATGGAGTCGATTATAGCTATATCGGGGGCACTGGAAGCGATAGTCTGAGCAACGGCTTCTGCGTCGGTGGATGTGAGGATATATAGGTTTTCGGTATCAACTCCGAGTCGCTGTGCGCGCAGCTTTATCTGTCTTGCAGACTCCTCGCCTGAAATATAGAGTACCGAGTGTTCCTCGCCCAGAAACTGGCATATCTGAAGCAGGAGCGTACTTTTACCTATACCGGGCTCGCCTCCGAGAAGAACAAGAGAGCCTTTAACAAGGCCTCCGCCGAGGACTCTGTTCAGCTCTCCGATACCTGTATCATAGCGGACATCGCTGTCTGCACCGATATCCTCGAGTTCGAGGATGCTATCGGACAGATCGGCGGCAGAGCCTGCGGAGAGAGAGCTCCTTGTGCCGACAGGAACCTCGGCGAGCTCCTCCTCAAAGCTGTTCCAGGCACCGCAGGAAGGGCATTTGCCGTTCCATTTGGTGCTTTCGTAGCCGCATTGATTACAGGTGTAAACATATTTTGATTTAGCCATTTTTTACCTCATTATGCAAGGGCTTTTGCAATGCTGTCGGCTGTGAGCAGATTCTTTCTTCCGCATTTCATATTGCTTTCCGACGGCTTGAAGTTGTTTATATCAGCACCTGCCATAGACCAGCACTGCAGTTTGCCGTCAAAATCAGTAGCGTAGAACACCTTTGAGGTCATATCGTAGTGCAGACCGCCGTCAGTATCGCAGGATACATCAATCTCCTTGACGTCGTTTGTGTCAAAATAAAATATTCTGACCTGAGAATCTGACAGTATGCCTGTTGATACAACGAGCTCGGGAACGTTATTAAGGTCAAGGTCGACGATCTCGAAAGCTGCATCCTTGAGATCGGCGTTTTCGAGTATGGCACTGAGTCTGTCGCTGAATGCCTTTTTCTGTTCATCCCTGAGAACAGAACTCCAGCTTTCACTGTAGTAAATTGCGTATTTTATAGCATCGTCACCAAAGGTGTACTTTCTTCCTGTTTTAAAAGCAGTTGCTTCCTTGTAGGGATGAAGAGCCTCTTCGTATTTTGCGAGAGTAACGTCCTCACCGTTTATTTCATATTTGATGAAAGCACCTGAAGAAGCACTTTCGGTGTTGTTGTAAAAGCTTACGTCCTTCTGGAAGAAGCCATCCTGCAGGGTCTGGTATTCACCGATAACAAAGCCGTCTCCGTTATATGCGTAGCCTACAGCCTCTGCGGCAGGAAGATAGTCAAACTGTCCGTATGAGCCTATGGTAGCGATATTTTCGGCTTTGACACCTCTCATGGTGTAAATGATACACTGAGTATTGACCTCGTCTGACGGAGAGATTATAAGCTCGGGAGTGCCGTCTCCGGTAAGGTCTGTAAGGTCGAACATTGATTTGTCCGAGAACTGGTCGGAGTTTTTGAAGGAAGAGAGGAGCGTCTCATAATCCTTCTGCCACTTGAGCTCGACGTCCTGAGGAGCCATGTTTGTATCAAGGAGAGTAAGTGGAAGGCTCTCCACTTTTTTTGTTTCGGAACAGCCTGCACAGATGGATAATACCGCACAAGCCGCAAGAATAGATGTTTTTTTATTTATAGTCACTTTGCTGCCTCCTGAAAAGATCCTTTGAAAATCATATACATTAATATTTTACCACGTTTGACGAATAGTGTCAACAAATAATAGTATATGTCAAAATAGAAAATTCAGTTGAAAATAAGTTCATTTTCGTTGAAAAGATCACGAATGAGCAGTAAGCTCCCAGAAATATTTCCTTTTACATTCGGGAAAATCGGAGAGTACGCCGTGTTCCGGATCATAAAATGTGCCTTCGCAGTACAGTGACCAGTGCCAGCAGCGGGGAGTTTCAAGACTCAGCAGGCACAGCGGCGGAAGGTCGCTCTTGCTCTCTGCCTGTTTGCGGACATCTGAGATCCCGACTCCGTGCTCACGCAGTGTACGTTTCATCTCTTTGAGATCTGTTTCGCGGTGGTTATCAAGAAAACCGCAGATATATTCAGGAGTTTTTCCCAGTACCATAGCCAGTACAGCCTGTCCGCACTGAAGGTCGGTAGGCTCGTGAATGTAAGTAATTTCCACATTATCACCTCTAAGATATTTTAACACATATAAAATATGATGTAAAGTCATTATTTATGGTAAAATGTCCACCTTTTATTTGCTATCGGGGTTGATTTTTTGTGTATAATGCGATATAATTTGTGTAGGGGACTAAAATTATCACCATGAAGCTTGATAATATATAAAAATTGCACATAATAATATATGTGCAGGGCTTCAGAAAAAGGAGGAATAATTATGAGGGAAAATTTGATCAAGAGGGCAGTAAGTACTGCGGCAGCTGTATTTGTTGCTGCTCAGCCTTTGGCAGGCTATCAGCCGCATATCAGCAGGGCAGATGCGGCTGTCAGCTATTACAATGCCAAGGTGGCAAATCAGGGAAGTGCTGACGGTAATGCCGTGATAAAGGGCGCTGATGCGTCGGTAGTCTACGACAGTCAGCTGAAGTCAAATGTGCTTGATCTTCATGGAAGCGGCTTCGGAAGCGGATGGCTGCAGCTTCCTGCAATGTTTGAAAAGGACTGCGGAAATGGATTTACATTCTCACTGAAGTTCAAATTGGACAGCAGTGCAGGCAATTACACAAGACTCTATCAGTTCTCACCAGTACCGTTCGGTGCAGGTGCAGCTCCAAGCTATTCCTCGCCTGACATCTCAGTGGATCTCAAGGACAAAAAGGCTTACAGGACAAGCGTTTTTGTGGGCAAGGGAACTGCAACAGAAAATGACGAGAAGCACAGGGCTATATTCGATATTGAAACTGCTCCCGACAGCGGCACGTGGCATGAGCTGACGGCGGTTTATTCCGCAGACAATGCTGAGTTCTACATGGACGGCAGACTTTTGAACAACAGCGCCGACGATACTCTTGGAGATACCATGAGGAATCTTTTCGGTGAGGGAGTACTTCCGTCATATACATATAATTCCATCGGCCATTCTGTTTATTCAGACGCTGATATAATGGCATGCGTCGATGATGTAATGCTTTACGGATACGCTCTTACAGCGGAACAGGCTGCGAAGCTCCCAGATGATCCGCTGTATCGTTATACATTTGAGCCCGATACCATTACCGAGGGCGAGGCTGTTCCCGACGAGGAAACTGCCACAGCCCGTGACGGTGCAGCTCTGACGAGTATACCTGAGTATGAGACGGTTTCTCCCGACGGAACTCTGACAACAAAGTTCTGGAAGGATGCAAGGGGAAGCTATTACTACTCGGTTAGAAAGCTGAGCCGCGGCACATGGGGCACTGTCATTGAGCCTTCTAAACTGGGTATAGTTACTACAACAGAGGACCTGTCAACGGGCTTCTCACAGACAGCTCCTGCGGCTGTTTCCGTTGAGCATGACGAGACATACAATATGCCGTACGGCAAGCATACAAGGATACGGGACAACTACAAGGAAATATCATTCCCGCTTAAAAAAGGAAATTCAACTCTTACGGTTTATTTCCGCGTTTACGATGACGGTATGGGCTTCAGATATGCTCTTGACCACGGTGCTTCCATAAAGGAGGAGACCAGTCAGGTCATTTTCCCGAGACAGAGCAAATTCTGGGGCAACTGGCCGAATGCTACCTATGAGTGGGATATGGTGGAGCTTCCAAGAGACCGCGCAAATGAGACCAATGCTACATATTCCTGCCCGTATACAGGTGTTATCAATGATAAGTACTGGGTAACAGTCACAGAGGCAAGCGTTTTCAACGAAGACAATCCATACTGTGCAGGTGCTCTGCAGTTCATCGGTGATTATCACAGCCTGCGCTTCAAGGGCGGCGTAAAGGTCAGCGGCATATCCATGGGAAGCGCTTTCCATACTCCGTGGAGAGCGGTCGTTATAGGCGACAGCCTTGACCAGATGTCATCAAGCGACCTGATACTCAATCTGAATCCTCCCTCGGTCATTGAGGATACTAGTTGGATACGCCCCGGAAAAACTGCATGGTCATGGTGGAGCAGCGGCGGTGATTCACCTGTTGAATACCATACACAGAAGGATTACATAGACTTCGCAGCAGACAATGGCTGGGACTTTGTGTGTCTCGACTTCGGATGGGCACTCTGGGACGACAGTGAGGCAAAAGTCAAGGAGCTCTGTGACTATGCCTCAGCAAAGGGCATAGGCATTTATCTCTGGTACGGTGTCAACAACAAGGGACACTCAGGCTACAAGGACAGCAAGGGCAATCCTGCATATCCTTATTATTCGCTTCTTGATGAGGCTACTATTGTCCGCGAATTCAAGCGTATACGAGGTCTGGGCGTCAGCGGAGTCAAGGTGGACTACTATGAGAGCGACACTCAGGAGACCATGAAGCAGATGAATCTCTGCGCTAAGATAGCTGCCGAGAATCACCTTATGGTGCTTTTCCACGGATGTACAATACCTCGCGGCGAGAGCAGAACATACCCGAATATCGTGTCCTTCGAGGCGGTAAACGGCTCTGAGTACTACAAATGGTTCGAAGCGCCTGCACTTGCAAACAGAGTATCCTATACATTCACAAGAAATGTTGTGGGCTCTGCGGACTTCACACCTACAGGTATCCCGATATACGGTATAAAGGCAACACCGGGCTTTGCGCTTGCAGACGTTGTAACTATCGAGTCGGGAATACAGCATTTTGCACATTCCGTATATACCTATCAGGGCAACAAGGCTCTGCCATTTCTCAATGACGTTCCTGTTGCATGGGACGACATGAAGGTACTTGACGGTTATCCAATGCAGTTCAATGTTACTGCAAGAAGAAGCGGCAGCAGCTGGTATGTGGGAGCTTCCACTATCTCTGCAAGAAAGGTCAGCGTTAAGCTTTCTGAGCTTGTTGACGATGACGGAATTTATACCGCATATCTCTTCGGTGATAACAAGGACGGCAGCGATCTGGAGGTCAGGATAATAAGAGACGTTACAAAGGACAGCGTTATCGAGCAGGATCTCCTTCCGAACGGCGGATTCGCAATGAAGATAACAAAGAGCGGCATGAAGCTCACAACGCCATACAGCAATTTCAAGTTCTATGAGGCTGAAAATGCAAAGCTTTCGGGCAAGGCAAGAGTCACCTCGGGCAAGGACGGCAAGTACAGCTCGGGCAGCGCATATGTAGGATATGTAGGCGGAGGAGCAGGCAACGATGTTACCTTCGAGAATGTTAATGTTGATAAGGCAGGGGAGTATACACTTCGTATCTATTACGTATCGGGCGAGAGAAGAAGCCTGAGCATTGATGTTAACGGAACAAATGCAGGCAGACTTGACGGCCTTTATGCAAACAGGAACGACTGGTCGGGAATTGCAGCTGCTGATACAAAGGTAAATCTCAAGGCAGGAAACAATACCATCAAGCTTTACAACAACAGCGGCAATGGTCCGTCAATAGACCGTATAGCCGTGGCAATTCCAGTGGAAGGCATTGCAGGAGATGTTAATCTGGACGGAGCCTTCAATGTTGCAGATCTTGTGCTCATGCAGAAATATATCCTCGGTATCGAGACATTTAACAAGGAGCAGTTCGGAATCGCCGATATGAACAGCGACGGAGCAGTTAACTCATTCGATCTTATTAGCTGCCGCAGGGCATTGCTTAAGTAATATTAAAACAACAGGAGGGCACAGACCCTCCTGTTGTTTCATATTGTACCATAACTTTTTTCTTTCATATCAACAGAAAAAGCTCCCGGCAAAGGATGTCGGGAGCTTTGTTATGCTTATGCTTCGGGTTCAAGTGATTTGATCTTGCCAAGCAGGAATTCCTGTATGCGGAGAGCATCGTTTGCTGTAATGCCCTTTGCGGAGATATCAACGTCACCGTTGAGCTGTCCCTGCTCTGTGATATGCTTATCGTCTGAACCATTAATACCGTACTTGTTTGGATTTGCAAGGCTCTGCATGATGAGTACAGCGTCAGACATATCAACGTCACCGTCGCAGTTAGCGTCGCCGTAGATTATCTCGGTCTGCGGCTCATCGGGATCGTCGGGCTCATCAGTATTTGCCTCAGCAAGATTGTCGAAGTCAATCCAGAGCTGAACGTACTCACTGTCGGGAGCGTATTTAGGTGAATTTGTGTTCTGTGAAGCAAGCTCTGAAGCGTCCAGCGCCTTGCTGTAAACTCTCATTTCATAGAACTGAGCCTGTGAGCTTCTTCCTGTCTGTGGACAAGCGCCGATGGTAAGGTTATAGGCTGACTTTTCAACGCCTGATGTTGTACCTGCTGCCTTTTCGCCGAGCATCTTGCCGTCTGCATATACGCGGAGCATATTGTTTGCAGCGTCATATACACCTGCTACCTGATGCTTTTTGCCTAACCAGTCAGAAGGAAGTGAAGCACTTACTGCATGCCAGCCTCCCCCTGCATAGATGAAGAAGTAGAGGAGAGAAGGCTCTGCTCTGAGGCCGAAGGAGTAGTCGCCCTTGCTTGCGAACATATTGAAGTCAGGCGAGCCTGTGGGAACTATGTTAGCTTCTACAGTGAAGGAATTTTTGCCTTCGAATGTTGAATCAAGCTTGCTGTTGTGAGGGATAGTAACTGAACCTGTTACGTAGCTGTCACCGCTGCTGTCCTTGCTGAGCTTTGCGGAAGCGCCTACAGGGACAGTGAGAGCGTTGCTGCTCTTGTCCTGAATAACTGTACCGTCTGAGCGGAGCTTGGAAACTAAAGTTGACATGTCCTTGCCTGTGCTTGATGAATCAACAGGGATAAGTGTGTATTTCCAGCTGTAAGGTCTGCCTGAAGGAAGTCTGTACTGGTCAAGAGTACCCTGACCGCAGGTAGCGCTTCCTGTACCCATTGAGCCGTAGTCAACACTGAGGATAGTCTCGCTTCGAGGCTTCAGCTTGTATGGGTGGTCGGCATTCTGGAGGTCTTCGGGAGTGAAGTGAAGAGCACTTGCTTCCACTGAGCCGTTGGCAGCAACAAGGAGACCCGAGCCGCTGCTCTCATTCTGAACAGCTATCCATCTTACATCTGTGAGGTTGCCTGTGTCGTCAGCCTTCATGTAGGGATAGAACATATCTGAAACTGTGGACTCCCAAACGCCCTTCTTGCCGTTGGTCTTACGGTCGTTGAATGTTTCGACAGGGCCGTTTCCGTACCAGCTGAGCTTCTCTGCGCCTGCAGGGAGCTGCATGATAGAGCCTACACGGATGAAGTTGCCCAGTCCTTTGTTTACAGCGTTTACATTGAACTCAACGTCTACTGTTCCGTTGCAGTGGATAGTGTATGTGATGTCCACTGTAGTGCCTCCTGCATTCGGAAGTGAGAGGTGGGAGATTATCTGCTTCTCGCCGCCGTCAAGGTCCTTGACATCGATGCTGTTGCACTTTGCGCCCTTCATGGCGTCGCGCCACTTTTTGTCGTATAAGCCGTTAGCGCCCCAGCCTGTGTCGTTCTCTACATTGCCGCGCCAGAAGTTAGGGGAAGGTCCTTCATTTATGAGGACATTGCCCTTGTAAGCGAAGGTCTTCATAAGACCTGTTGACTTATCGATGAGGAAGTTGAAGTCCTTACCTGTGGGAACGTAGCCGCTCGGAGTATCTACAACGGTCACGGGATCGCTGCCCTTGTCCACTCTTGCGGTAGTTCCGCTGCCCTGTAAAGGTATCTGACCGTAGGATATCTCTGTGCCCTCGGGAACGAGCTCAGTGCCGTTCTTTGTAGCAACTGAGATCTCGATGAAGAATTCATCGCCTGCCAGATATTTTTTTGGAAGTGAATACGGAACGCTGATAGTACCTCTTGTGAGAGGAGCAACATCGGGATTTTCCACCTTGCCGCTCTGTATCTCGATACCGTTCTGAAGGAGCTTCCATGTAACATCGAAGCTGCTCAGGTTAACGAAATTGTTTTCGTTATATACGCCGACCTGTTTCTTTTCCAGCTGTGAAGCATCAGCAGAGAACCAGAAATTCTGATACTGGTACTTTACTTCGGCAAGCTCAGGCTGAGGAGTTCTGTCGGGGCTGATGAGTCCGTTCTCGCAGAAGCTTCCGTCATTTGGACGGTCGCCCCAGTCTCCGCCGTAGCCGTAGTAATTGCCCTTAGCCTCGTCCTTGTAAAGATTGGCCTTTGCATATGATTCCGAGTAATAGTCCCAGCCGCCGTTGGGTATCTTGACAGCTCTTGACTGGTCTACCCAGTCCCAGATGAATCCGCCCATCATATTGTCGGATTTTCTGATATTGTCCCAGTACTCCTTGAGAGCGCCCACGGAGTTGCCCATAGCGTGGTCATACTCACACATAACGTACGGCATTTTGCCCTGACCAGCGTTATAGGCTATATTTCCCGAGCCGGGGTACATATTGCTCTTCATATCAACACCCATTGCGTTGTCCTGACCTTCGCTGTGTACAGGACGGGTGAAGTCGTTCTTCTTGAAGTACCAGATCATATCGCGGAACATGCCGCCTGCATCGCTTGCATTGCCTGTATAGCCCATTTCGTTTCCGATGGACCACGCAACGATGGAAGGATTGTTCTTCAGACGCTTGAAGGCTGTTTCTGTTCTGTCCATAGCCAGCTCATAGAACAGAGCCTTTGTATTGTTGTTCTTGCCGTCCTGAAGTGAATGGCACTCCATATTGGTCTCACCCATAACGTACATACCATACTTGTTGCAGAGCCAGTAGAGGTAAGAATCGTTGCTGTAGTGTGAGGTTCTGATGGCATTGATATTGTTCTTCTTCATAATGGAAACATCCTCGCGGATGGTATCCTGAGGAACAGCCTTTCCGTAGAAAGGATCGGTATCATGGCGGTTTACGCCCTTGAGAAGGAGCCTCTTTCCGTTTATGGTGATAGGCTGCCACTGCTTTGTGGTCAGCTTGTATGAGCTGTCGACCTCTGCACGGGTGAAGTTTATTTCACGGAAGCCAAGCTGTGTTGAGAGTATTTCCTGCACGTTTCCGCTTCCGTCGGCGAGCTTCAGAACGAGAGCGTAGATATTTGGAGTCTCAGCTGACCAGAGCTTTGGTGAGTTGACTGAGGTCTTGATAGTGCAGGTGCTCTTGCCGCCGCCGTTGAGGTTGTCTATTTTTGTGGAGGCGCCGCTGAGGATATTGTTTCCTTCCTCATCGTAAGCCTCGGCAGTAACGCTCCAGCCGTTCTTGGCATTGCCTGAGCGGTTCAGTATATCCAGAGAGATCTCAAGGCTTGCATTGGTGAAGCTGTTGTCAAGGTCTGTTTTTACGTTATAGTCCCTTATCTGCATTTCGGGAGCACTTACGAGGAAAACGTCGCGGAAGATACCGCCGTCGTAGATCATATCCTGATCCTCGAACCATGTTCCGTCACAGAACTTGTGTACCTCGACTGCAAGAGTGTTCTCGCCGTCGGTGAGAGCGTCTGTGATGTCGAATCTGTGAGGGCTGAAGGTGTCCTCGCTGTAGCCGATAGCCTTGCCGTTGACATATACATAGTAAGCGGACTCAACACCGTCAAATTCAAGGTAAATTCTTCTGCCGGACTGCCGCAGGGAACTGTCCACAGTGAACTTCTTGCGGTACAGACCTACAGGGTTATAATTGGTGGGAGCCTGTGGCGCAGGAACGTAGCTGTCGTATTTTGACTGCCATGGCTGACCGACATTGGTGTAGATAGAGAAGTCAAAGCCAAGGCGAGTCCAGCTTCTCGGCAGCTGCACCGTTTTCCACCCTTGCGCGGATGACGGCTGATAATTTGGATTGAAGCAGCCTGCATTGATGTGATTCTGAGCCTGCTGAGAGTTCTGAACGACTACCAGATCCCAGTTTTCATTCTTTCCTGTGAGCATCTGAAGATATTCTGACTGTTCACGTGCATTGTAGTCCCAGACTGCATTTACAGCGGATTCGGTGTCCTGGAATGGTACGGGATTGCAGGAAGCGGCTTCGCGGTTTATTGCGAAAACGTCCTCTGCGCCGTTTTTTCCGGTCCACTCATTGCCTGAAAATTTTACATCTGCGGCTGTGACTGCTGAGGGAACGATAGTTCCCATGGACATAGCTGCTGTCATAATGGCAACAACTGCTGAAACGAAACGTTTCATAAGTAATTCCTCCTTTTGATTTTAATTCCCCTGATATGTGTGTTATTTCTAATTATCCTATGTTGATAATTACCTATTATGTTTAATATATCACAAATATGAACAAATTGCAACTGTTTTTTTACGGAATATGTCGAAAAAATATATGTTTGTGATTTTTTGTGCAGAATATTACCAAAAAGCCCCTTCTCAGAGCATGAGAAGAGGCTTTTATCAGTCGTGTTCGATTATATTCTTGATGTCCTGCATGCGTATGTCCCACTGAGCACTCTGATCTGCGCATTTTTTCAGATCATCGGTGAGCATATCCAGCTTGTACTGTGGCAGATCTTTTTTGTAGCGGAGCTTATGTTCAAGGCTCGCCCAGAAGTCCATGGCGATAGTTCTCAGCTGCACTTCTACCTTGACGAGCCGCTTTTCGTTTTCAAGGAATATAGGTACTTCGACTATGAGATGAAGACTTCTGTAGCCGTTTGGCTTCGGGTTCTCGATGTAGTCCTTTTTTTCGATAAGGAAAATGTCGTCCTGACTGAGAAAGCAGTCTGCAAGGCGATAGATGTCCTGTACAAATGAACAGACAACGCGTATGCCTGCAATATCTGAAACATTTTGAGCGATGGCTTCAAGGTTGCGCGGTATGTTCTTTGAAATGACCTTGCGGTAGATGCTGCCGTAGCTCTTTATACGTGACTGTATGAATTCAATGGGGTTGCTTTCACCGTTTATTGAGAACTGCTCGTTGAGTACGCGGAATTTGGTCTCTACCTCCATTATGGCACATTTATAAGATGTAAAGAACTGCTGCATGGGAATGAGGTTGTTTTCTACTGCGCGGAGGAACTCTGCCTCCGACATTTCTATATCTGCAAGCTCACGGAGTGAAAGAGCTGGACTGTTGTTTGTATTCATGGATATCTCCCTGTAAGGTTAAGTGATAATTGTATTATAGCATTTTAATCCCGAAAGGTCAATCGCTTTCACGAAGTTTCATTTGTTTGACACAGAAGTGAGGACATGATATACTCTTAATGAATGAATATTTCTGTTTAGAATCATTGTAAGAGTGAATAATTTACAAGGCTGATTTTTGTAACTTCTCACAAAGTTACAGAAAGCCTGTTGACTCTCACGTTACGTCATGGTATATACTGTATTCACACGGGAGGAGTGGTAAACATGATGACGGTAAAACAGGTCAGTGAGCTGACTGGAGTGAGTATACGCACTCTCAGGTATTACGATGAGATAGGACTTCTTCAGCCTGCGGCACATACCGAAAGCGGATACAGGCTGTATGACGATACGGCTTTGGAAAGACTTCAGCAGATACTGCTGTTTCGCGAACTGGAGTTTCCGCTGAAGGATATAGTCCGCATAGTGAGCAGTCCCGATTTCGACCGCAGAAAAGCTCTTGAACAGCAGATAGAGCTGCTGGAAATGAAAAAAGAGCACCTCGAGAACCTCATCAGCTTCGCCCGGAAAATAAAATTATCAGGAGTGAGAACAGTGGATTTTTCAGCATTTGACAGAAAAAAACTTGATGAATATGCAAAACGTGCAAAGGAACAGTGGGGGAATACTCCCGAATACAATGAGTTCAGGGAAAAGGATAGCCGCCGCACCTCTGAGGAGGAGCAGGAGCTTATAGAACGCTTCATGTCATTGTTTTCAGAGTTCGGAGAGTTTAAAAGCGGAAGCCCCGAAGGCACTGAGGCTCAGGCTATGGTGAAGAAGCTTCAGAACTTCATAACCGAACATTTCTACACCTGCACCGATGAGATACTCAGCGGTCTTGGCAAGATGTATACTGCTGACAGTGAGTTCAAAGAAAATATCGACAAGGCAGGCGGAAGCGGTACTGCGGATTTCGCAGCGGCAGCTATTGATGCATATTGCAGGAAATAGTATATTGAGGGCGATGGTTATATCGCCCTTTTTTCTTATGGATCAGCTGTGGTATGACATATTGTGTCATAGTTTATTAATTTTTACTGCATTATTTTGCATATATATTATACTTTCAGACAAAAAAGTGGTAAAAGGATACAATTAATCATTGCAAAATTATGAATAAGAGTGTATAATAAAATTGATAGGGGACCTGTGCCCCGGAATCGTGACTAATTATACAGGGGGAATTAAAATGAACCTACGATCCAAAAAAATTGCGGCGGCTGCAGCCTCTCTTGCAGTTGCTCTGACCTCAAACCTTACCATGACGGCTCCTCTCACAGCTGACGCTGCCTACGGAGTCGGCGGCAACGGCTCTGCTATCATGGAGTATCTTGACCGCGGAATCTACGCTATCAAGTCGGGCAACGGCATGTTCGTAAGCTGGCGCTTCAATGCCAATGACAAGGACGATGCGGAGTTCCGGCTCTTCCGTGATGATCAGCTCATCTATACCAGCAAGTCGGGAGATCCAACAAATTACTGGGACGCAAGCGGAAATTCAAACTCAAAGTACCGTGTTGACACCCTCGTTAACGGAAATGTGGTCAGCTCAGAGGACTGCCGATTCACTTCCGGCTCGAATTACTTCGATATACCTCTGGACGTTCCGAGAGGCGGCACCATCAACGGTGAGGCTTATACATATTCGCCCAATGACTGCTGCGCAGGCGACGTTGACGGCGACGGTCAGTATGAGATATTCGTAAAGTGGGATCCTTCAAACTCCAAGGATAACTCACAGACTCACAATCCCGATAAGGGTATTCAGGGCTTTACAGGCAACGTTTATATCGACTGCTACACCCTCACAGGAAAGAAGCTCTGGCGCATTGACATGGGCAAGAATATCCGCGCAGGTCAGCACTATACACAGATGGCTGTGGCTGACTTCGACTGCGACGGAAAGGCAGAGCTTGTGACCAAGACCTGCGACGGAACTGTTGACGGCAAAGGCAAGGTAATAGGCAATGCAAGTGCTAATTATGTAAACAGCGCAGGTACTATCCTGACTGGTCCGGAGTATATGACACTCTTTGAGGGCGCAACAGGTGCAGCACTTGATACAATCGAATTCCCTGTGCTGAGAGGCGACGCTACAAGCAATACCGCTAAGAGTACATGGGGAGACAACTACGGAAACCGCTGCGAGCGCTACAACTGTGCTATCGCTTATCTTGACGGTGTTCACCCTTCTGTTATCTATGGCAGAGGCTACTATACAAGACTTACTCTTTCGGCTGTTGACGTAAAGAACGGCAAGCTTTCTAAGAAGTGGGTATTCGATACAGGATTCAATAAGAATGACCCTGCTTACGGCTGCGGAAACCATAACGTAATGGTTGCAGACTTCGATAACGACGGCAGACAGGAGGTCTGCATGGGTGCATGCTGTATCGACGATAACGGAAAGCTTCTCTGGTCTACCAAGCTGCTCCACGGTGATGCTATGCACATCGGAGATCTTGTACCCAACCGCGAGGGACAGGAGGTATTTATCTGCCATGAGGACGGAAAATACGGTATTTCTCTCGTTGACGGCAGAAACGGTCAGATAATCTGGCACTATGACGGCGATAAGGATACAGGACGCTGCTGCGCAGACAATATCGTTGCAGGAAACAGCGGAGCAGAATTCTGGGGTTCAAGACCTGCAAATGCTGTATTCGATGTTAGCGGCAAGCAGATAGGCAATAAGTGGCCGTCTACAAACTTCCTTATCTACTGGGACGGCGACCTTGAGCGTGAGATGCTTGACGATATCACCATCACAGACGGTGCAGCAATAAACAACTACCCTGCAATATTTACAGCTACAGGCTGTGCTTCAAACAACAGCACAAAGGCAGTTCCTTGTCTTACCGCCGACCTCTTCGGTGACTGGCGCGAGGAGCTCGTTCTCAGAACTGCCGACAACTCTAAGCTCCGCGTATGGTGTACAAATACTGAGACAAAGTACCGTATTACAACTCTCATGCATGATATGCAGTACCGTATGCAGGCAGGCTGTGAGCAGTCCTCATACAACCAGCCGCCTCACCCGAGCTTCTATCTCGGCACAGAGGCTCAGCTTCCCGCAAGACCGGACGTTAAGCTGAACAATACCCCTCCCGAGCCGATAAACGGCAAGCTTGTCAAGAACCTCCTTGTAAAGGACAATGCGAATTCAGGCTCATGGAAGCTCATGGAGTCAAATACTGTCGGCGGTCCTATCTTCGGCGACAGAGACTTCACATACACAGAGCTTGCTTCTGAGCTTCAGAACTGTGAGTACATTATGACAGCATGCAACTCCAAGAATACAGACGCTGATCTTGCAGAGTTCACTACAGCCGACAAGTGCGAGGTATATGTTCTCGTGGATACCCGTGAGGAAGAGGCAAACCTGGTTCCTTCATGGCTCAGCGGCTACACAAGAACTGACCTTACAGCAAAGTCCAGCAATGATGTTAACTTCGTGGCTTATAAGAAGGAGTTCGAGGCAGGTCAGAAGGTTGTTCTCGGAACAAACGGCATGACAGGAAATGTTATCAACTACACTGTTTTCGTCAAAGCTCCCGAGGTAGTTACAACAACAACTACTACAACCACAACAACCACTACGACTACATCTACAACGACCGAGACAACAACTACAACTGAAACAACTACTGCGACTTCAACTTCTACAGAGCCTGTTACAACAACCACTACAAACGGCAATGTAACAGTAACTGTTTGGGGCGACGCAAACTGCGACGGCGGAGTTGATATGTCTGATGTAGTTCTCATCATGCAGAGCCTTGCAAATCCGAATAAGTATGCTTTAGGCGGCTCAGATGAAAAGGCAATAACCGATCAGGGACTTGCCAATGCTGATGTTGCCGAGCACGGCAACGGCGTGACTTCAGGTGATGCCCTCCGTATACAGGAGTTCCTTCTGAAGAAGGTAGCAGATCTGGATCCGACTAAATAACAAACAGAAAGCCCGGGAGCGCGATGTGAAATGCTCCCCTTTTGTTAGACAATGTGGTATAATAGAAATATACCAAAATGAAGTCTAACGAAAGGGGACATTTTTATGCCAAAAGGAAAACCAAACAAGAGATATACACCTGAATTCAAGATCAAGGTTGTTGA
>SFMO01000107.1 GCA_004554385.1 Ruminococcus flavefaciens | reverse complement strand
GTATGGTATAATATTAGTGTATAGCAGTGTGCTTCGGCATGCTGCTATTTAGGGGGGTGAATATATGTTTACGGCTTCTGACCTTGATCTGGGGGTATATACTCCTGTAGGGGATATTACAGTTCTTGCATTTTGCAGTATTATGGCTATGTTTATAAAGCAGTCATATATTGGAAGCGAAAAGAAAAGATTCCGTATCATAATGTGCATTATCATATTTATATTTATATCAGCGGCGTCAAATGTCGGCGTGCAGATGCTTCTGAAAGCATCTGTCATAAGACCGCTGCCTATTTATGTGCTAAGACTTTTGCATCATGTTCTTCTGGTAACAGTCATGTACCTGTACATACAGTACCTGCGTGATCCGCTGTGGCTGCCGAGCAATTCAAAGAAAAGGTATCAGATAATGTCGTGCGCAGCCATATTGCTGTGCGTTGCAGTTGATATTGTCGCATCTGCTACGAAATTCGGCTTCTACGTAAGCAGATCGGGAGAATATAACTCCACATTTGATATATTTGAGCTTTTGTATACGCTGTTTACAACAACTATCATATGCCTGCTGATAAAGTTCAAGCCCAGGCTTCTCTACAGGGTATTCTGGGGAATAATGGGCTCAATAATACTGGCAAACGCTCTGCTCTGTATACAGATGATCTACAAGCAGATCTCATATACTACTCTTGCTTTTTTTATTCCTGTTGTGGGTATCGTTTTCATGTTCCACTCAAATCCCTTCAATGTGGAAACAGGAGCTATATCAAGCGATTTCTTCACAAAAGAGGTGAAGGGTAATCTCTCCAAGGGCAATGATATGCTCATAATGTGCTGTACTATGAACGATTTTTCGCGTTCTATCTCGATGTCGCCTGAGCTGAAGTCGGATTTTTACAAGTTCTTCAGATCAAATGTGAAAAAAGGAATTCTCTACAGCTTTCCAAACGAGCGCTATGTGCTGACAATTGTCAAGAACAAGCGTATCGATTATGAAAAGGTAGTTGAGAAAATGCTCAGCGACTTCCTTGACAGTCATTCAAAATACAATATAGACTACAAGATAGTCATTATGGAGAGCTCAAAGGATGTCCTCAGTGTAGATGACTATATCCATATCATCGAGTACAGCGAGATGAAAATGCAGTTCAACACTATTTGCCGCATAACCAAGGAAGATGTCAAATCGTATTACGACAAGAACTATATCCTCAGCCAGCTTGAGGAGATATCGGCGAAAAAGGATCTTTTCGATCCGAGAGTCCTTGTGTACTGCCAGCCTGTCTACAACATCAAAACAGGCAAATACGATACCGCAGAGGCTCTGATGAGACTCAGGCTTGAAAAGACAGGTATGGTATTCCCCGATCAGTTCATACCGCTTGCTGAGCAATTCAACCTTATCCATAACCTCAGTATGATAATCCTCAATAAGACCTGCTATGCAGTCAGGGGATTTATTGAGGACGGCTACTATGTCAAGAGAATATCTGTTAATTTCTCGGCTATAGATATACGATACGACACCTTCTGCAATGAGGTCAAGAGCATCATTGACCAGAACGGCATTGCTTACGACAAGATAGCGGTGGAGATAACCGAGAGCCGTAGTGAGGCGGACTTCAATCTTATGAAGCAGAGAGTCATACAGCTCCAGGATCTCGGCATAAAATTCTATCTTGACGATTTCGGTACAGGCTATTCAAACTTCGAGCGTATCATGGAGATACCCTTTGACATTATCAAGTTTGACCGCTCAATGCTTATGGAGTCGCACAGGAGCAATTCTTCACAGTATATGGTCAAGACCTTCGCCAATATGTTCAATGACCTGCGGTATGCAGTGCTTTTCGAGGGCGTTGAAAATGAAAACGACGAGGATCGCTGTATTATGATGAAGGCGCAGTACCTTCAGGGCTACAAATACTCAAAGCCCATACCCATCGATGATCTCCGCGGATTCCTTTCTCCTGCGGTAAATGAATAAAGAAACGGCGTGATAAGCATTTTATCACGCCGTTGTTGTTTTTATTCGTATCTGAGTGCGTCGATGGGATCAAGCTTTGCAGCCTTTCCTGCAGGATAGCTTCCGAAGAAGAGGCCTATGAGCATCGAGAACAGCAGAGAGATCACTATAGCCTTGATAGATGGCTGTATGGTCAGTGAAACGAAATCCTGATATTCCGGGAGCTGTGCCAGCGCATATGAAGCTGCCAGCTTTATCAGCACTCCGTTGAGGAGTCCCAGCAGAACTCCGATGATACCGCCTATGAGACAGAGTATCATTGACTCGACCATGAACTGAGTCCTGATATGTCCGTTTTTAGCGCCCATAGCCTTTCGGACGCCTATCTCACGGGTTCGCTCGGTAATGCTCACAAGCATTATGTTCATAACGCCTATACCGCCTACAAGAAGGGATATTGCTGCGATTATGGAAATGACGATTGTGACGATATTCAGCACCTTTGTGGTTATGCCGATGTCCTCCATGGGATCATAGAATTCGACCTTCCAGTAGCGGTTGTTCTTGTACTTTTCGTCAAAGAATTCCTGAAGCTCGCTGATAGCGTCTTTTCTGTCATATGAGGCAGATGAAAGCATTACAGAGCCCGTGTAGCTTTTGGAATCCTTTTTCAGTGAGAGCTTGTTGCAGGTGCTGTATGGAATGAATATCATAGTAGACCTGTCCATGAAGCTGACGCCGCTCTGGGAATATTTTTCAAATATTTTCGGGAATTTGTATATGCCGACGATGGTGAATTCGCTGCTGCAGCCCTTTGTAATGTCGATTGTGATGTCGCAGCCCACTGCATTGGCATTTTCTCTGCCGAAATACTGCTTTACGAATACGTCGGAAACGATACAGCTGTGACGCTGACCCTTTTCGTCATCTTTTGTGAAGCTTCTGCCCTCAAGCATAACGTAGGTATTGTCGCCTCTGATATATCCGTCGGTAACGCCGTCCACTGAGACATTCAGCTTCTGTTGATTGTGGTTGATGACGATACCGTCGCCGTAATGTCTGTATCGGCTCCAGAGGTACTTGTCGGGGTATTTCTCCTCAAGCTCGTCCAGCATTTCGTCTGTGACGTAGTCTTCATCGGTCATAGGACGGTATTCGGGATATTCTCCGTTTTCGTCCTCTTCATATTTGAAAGAGTAGTTCATATCGATATACTTGCCGCCTATCTGATTGAAGGAGTTGGCAAGAGTGCTTTTCAATGAGTTTCCCAGAGTTGTAATGGTCACAACTGCGGTTATGCCGATGATTATGCCCAGCATAGTCAGCAGGGCTCGCATTTTGTTTGATCTCAGCGATGCAAGTGCAAGGCGGACATTTTCAAGAAAGAACATTTTCGCCGCCTCCTGTATTGCCTGTGTCTGAAACTATTGAACCGTCGTTTATGGTGATTATACGCTCTGTTTCGGCGGCAAGTTCCTGGCTGTGGGTAATGAGCAGGATAGTTTTGTGCTCATCTCTGTGCAGCTTGTGAAAAATATCCATTACCATGCGTCCTGTGGCGGAGTCAAGAGCTCCTGTGGGCTCGTCTGCAAGAAGAAGGGAAGGGGCGTTTGCAAGGGCTCTTGCAATGGCAATACGCTGTTTCTGACCGCCTGAGAGCTCATTCGGGTTATGGGAGGCACGATCGCTCATATCAACAAGAGCGAGGAGCTCCTCGGCACGTTTTCTCCGTGCTTTTTTGCTCATGCCTGCGTAGAGCATGGGAAGCTCTACGTTTTCTATGGCGTTTGTTCTTGAAATGAGATTGAAGTTCTGGAAGACAAATCCGATCTCTTTGTTGCGGATAGTGCTGAGGTCGGAATCATTCAGCTTGGATATATCCATGCCGTTGAGCAGATACGTTCCATCTGTAGGACGGTCAAGAGCTCCGATTATATTCATCAGTGTACTCTTTCCCGAGCCTGAAGGACCTACTATAGAAGCAAACTCTCCCTCATGTATCTTCAGGTCGAGCCCGTGAAGTATCTCAAGCTCGTTGGGCATGCCAATATAGTATTTTTTTACGATCCCGTGCATGGAGATAATGGTTTTCATTCATATCATTCCTCTGGTAGTGTAAGTGATAATTTGTCGCCGTCGGAAACACCTCTTGGATTTGTGAGAACAATGTCGCCGTCGTTGAGATTGCCTGATGTGACTTCGAGGTAATAGTCGCCGTCAAAGCCTTTTTCGATCTTGCGCTTTGAGATAAGGTACTGACCGTTGCTTGCGGAAGTTGCAACGAAAACATAATAGCCGTCGTTATCTCCGCCGATAACTGCGCCGTAAGGAACGCTGAGGGTATTCTTGCTTCTGTTGAGGATTATCTTTACGCTTGCTGTCATGCCGATAAGGAGGTCGCTTTCCTTGTCGTCGATGCTTACCTCAACGGTATAACCCTCTGATGCGTCCTTTTCATCTGCTGAGATTATTCTTTCGATACGCTTTACCTTGCCGCTGATGATCTTGTCTCCTGTAGCGGAGGTCTTGATCTCAGCCTCCATATCCTCACCGATCCTGAGGATATCAGACTCGTTTACCTTACCTGAGATGACGAGCTGTGAAGCATTTTCGAGAGTAATGATAGTGGGTGAAGAAGGAACGCTTCCCACAGAGACATTGAGCTGTGTGATAACGCCGTCCTTAGGTGACTTTACGATACAGCGGTCGATCTTTTCCTGAAGATCCTTGAGCTCCTTTTCGGAAGCTGAATTATCAGGCTTGAACTGATCTGAATCGAGTGCGTCCTGAGCTCTCTGTATATCAGCATCAGCCTTCTTGACTGTTTCATCGTAAGCAGTTCTTGCAGCAGGGATAGCATCGTCGAATGAAGGCAGCTTTGCGTAGAGCTCGTCAGCAGCCTCCTTGAGCTGGTCAGCTCTTTCAGAGAGGGATCTCCATCTGCTGTTGATAGCATCAGCGTCTTCCTCGGAAGCAGATAACAGCTCGTCATATGTTCTGTTAGTCTCGCCGACGAGATTGTTGTAATCCTCCACAAGCTTGTTGTAGTCATTATATGCCTGATCGCGCTTCTGTATAGCAGAGTCTATAGCCTCCTGAGCCTTTTTGACAGCCTCTGTCTTGGCCTTTTTCGCTTCGCTGAGATTTCTCTCGTTGAGGCTGTGGTCATGCTCGGAAGCGCCCTGAGCCTTTTCGGTGGATGCCTTCAGAGTTTCATACTGCTCTTTGAGCTTGGACGAGTCGAATTCGCAGAGCACATCGCCCTTTTTCACGGTGTCGCCCACCTTTACGCTGAGCTTCTTGACCTGAAGATCGGATTCGCCTCTTATGCTTACCTTTTCGCTTCCCGATACATTTCCTGACATGCTTACGTATTTTACCAGATCACGGTATTTTACGTAGCCGCAGTCGCTGGATTTTGCTGTGATCATAGACGTTGCGCCGCCTATTGCGTGTCTTGCGAAGAACACTACAGCTGTACCTATGATGACAAGTATCAGCAGTGCCAGAGTTATTTTGAGTTTTTTGTTGGATCTTTCCATGAAAACATCTCCTTCAGAAATGACATATTGTATGATTATAATACCATATTTTTCATATATCGTCAATGGCATTTTCCCAAAAATACGCAAAAATCAGAAATTTTACATTTCATTTCGGGAGATCATTGCTGACATGTTCATAATAGCATATGATAGTTTAAAAAATCTTTAAATTATCAGAAAAAATTATCTTGCTTTACAGGGTGAGATTTAATCGGATCTGTTTTTTGCGGAGCGAGCTGACGCTGTTTTCGCGCCATAGTCGTGTCAGACGGTAGCTTTTTTAATGTGAGAGTTGCTTTTTTTGCAATAATATGTTATTATGTAGTCGTCAATATTGACATATCACATGAAAAGAGGGTAAATAATGGGGTGCTTAGGTAATTTATTATGGTTTATTTTCGGCGGACTTGCCAGCGGACTCAGCTGGGTGCTGGCAGGATTGCTGTGGTGTATTACGATAATTGGTATACCAATTGGAAAGCAGTGTTTTAAGCTTGCAAAGCTTTCCTTTTTCCCGTTTGGAAAAACTGTGGAGTACGGCGGCGGACCTGTTTCTCTCATCGCCAATATACTGTGGCTCATATTCAGCGGCATACCGCTGGCAATGGGCTTTGCGGCATGGGGAGTGGTGCTGTGCGTGACTATAATCGGGATACCCTTTGGTATGCAGATGTTCAAGCTTGCAAAGCTGGCGCTCATGCCATTCGGAGCTAAGGTAAAGTGAGTATGATCAGGAAAAGGTGAGTGCCTGTGAAAAAGAACTATACTCGGATATTCTTCCGATATGTATTTGAATTTGCGGCGGCAGGCTTCGCAGGATGGATCTACGAGGTAGCAACGGTATGGATAATGTACAGATATTACGACAACCGCGGTATGCTCCATCTGCCTGTGATACCCATTTATTCCGTGGGAGCATTTATACTTCTGGTGCTGCTGAGGAAAAAGCGGAATCCTCTGTTCATATTTTTCTTTGCAATGGCTGTCACCACGGTATTCGAGCTTGGAGCTTCCTATCTTCTGGAATTCATTTTCCATGAGCAGTTCTGGACCTATGAGAACTGGTATTTTTCAATACTTGACAGGTCAAGCCTTATCTCCAGCGCTATTTTCGGCATTATGGCAGTCGCCTATTTCTATGGACTGCATCCATTGTCGGGAAAGCTCAGCGAGAGGCTTCCCGAGCCCGTGTGCCTTGGTACGGGAGCCTTTATGGCAGGAGCTATAGCCACGGATATAGTTATCTCGTTCGGTGAGCACTTGAAAAAGTGATTAGTGAATAGTAATTAGTGATTAGTTTTATGGAGGCAAATATAACAAAAAATGCTCTAAAAATTTGTAATTATGAATTGCCTAAATAGCTTGAAATAGGATACAGGATATGCTACAATAAAAGTGGCAAAGGACATCGGTGCTACCATATTTATGATTCTTGGGATAACCCAGAAAGGAGGTAGTATCATGAGATTTAATCTCGAAGATGTCCTTTCTTGGGCTGAGAAGATTGCAACGGCAGTGAACATTGTCGTTCCAGCCACTCGCAAGCTTCGCTCTTTATTCACTGAGAAGTAATGAGCCAGCCATGCTAATGCGCATAGTCCTCGGATTATGCGCATTTTATATATAAAGAAGAAGGTGAATAAATGGAGATTCGTAATCGAATGGCTGATGTAGTAAAATTACGTTGCAATGCTTGTCAAGATTTTTTTAAAATGCTTCTTAATGATAACTGGCAACAATCACTATATGAATTGGCTCGAAGAGAAGTAAATAATCCATCTCAAAAGAATAGATATATCGCAACTTATGAAAAAATGCGCGATATTAGCCCCGAAAAATATACTGTAAACGACATGGATTTAACTATTATATCTGCTATTGTAGATGCAAGCGCTAACAATAAGTATAATTCTATGAAAAAAGTTAATGAATATACCCGTAAAGCTTTAATTGCTATAAGAGAGGATCGTAATTTAAATGATCACTCTGATGAAAATGAAGAACCTGACGAATTATATTTGAGAGGATTATTAGCGTTATGCAATTTAAAGAATTTTATCCGAACAGTAGATAAGCATGAAACGTCAATAGAAGATATTGAAAGACTTTCTTACCGAAAGAAATATAATGCAGAAATTGATTCGTTAAAAGATATATTTGATGAAGAAAGAATTGAATTAATTCAATGGAAGAAACAAATAGACAAAGATATACATATGGCTATGGAAAGTAATAATCCCTCATATGCATGGGAGGAAACACGTAAAAATTATATGGATCGTGCTTGGAGAGTGGATCATGAATATGACAAATATGATGAATTCATTGTAAAATCATCGGACAATGGTATTGAAGCTGCTCATTCATGGGCTGTTGGTCATTTCATTATTGATAAGGAT
>SFMO01000106.1 GCA_004554385.1 Ruminococcus flavefaciens | reverse complement strand
TATACCACATTGTCTAACAAAAGGGGAGCATTTCAAAAAACTTATGGCTGTTTTTTCATTCTATCCATATGTCCATTTCCTGCCTGTCAGGTTCTTCAAACATTGTACGGAACTTTTCGAGAAGTCCGCTGTCAATATAGTAAACATCGCTCCTGCCATTCAGTACCTCCGCATTTCTTGCAGCAATACGCCGTTCCCATTCCTCATTGCTTACGGCGATATAATGGGATTCGCAGTCTATTCCCTGCCGACGGAAATACTCTCTTGCTTACCCGCGCTGCTCTTTCTTCCAGAAGCCCCAGTCAAGGATAACATCAGTTCCTGCCAGTGCAGTCTCGGCAGCTTTTTTGTAAAGGTACTGCTCACAGCGGCGGACATACTCATCATGCATATCCCCCAGCTCTCTGCCGAGAACGGTCGTCATAAGCTCATCTATGGACAGCACCACGGCTCTCAGCTCCTTTCCGAGCTTTTCTGCGTAGGTGCTTTTGCCGCTGCATAAATTTCCGCAGGTCATTATTACTTTTGCCATTTTCTACCTCTCTATCACCTTAGTAAATCCTGCACCGCTGCGCTCGTGAGGATGTGCCTTATAGCCGCATTTAAGATAAAACTCCTCCTTGCCTTTGGCACTCATAAGCTGAAGGAAAGACCACCAGCCCTCTTTCAGCTCGCCTCTTACAAAGTCCTCTACATACGAAAGCAGCTCTCTGCCAATACCCTTGCCCTGATAATCGGGAGAAACTATGAGATCCTTGAGATAGAACGCCATACCGCCGTCCCCTATAAGCCGAGCCATAGCTATGATACGTCCGCCGTCTCTTACTGCAAATGTGGCATAGCTGCCTCTGAGGGAGTTCTCCACAAGGTCACGGTCAAGAGTTCCCCACCCTGCCGACTCCCACAGAGCCATATGCTCCTCGGGAAGAAGTGTGTTCTTTTCAATTGTGTATTCCATATCGTGCCTCCTTTTCACCTAAGTATAGCACATATGAGCAGCTTTTTCAAGGTAATGCCCCCAGAAGGTTGACAGCCTTAAAAGAATGTGCTAATATAAAGGTACAGAAAGAATTTTGTCAAAATAATAATATATTTGTCGGAATGTAACACATTGATGTCCCTGTCCGATTGTTTATTATGACAGCAAAAAAGCGCAGACACGTTGAGTTCCGCCTCTGCGCAGAAGGAGAAAAAAATGAAAAGGATTTCAAAGCTCACTCTTTTACTGATGGCAGCTGCCTCACTGACAGCCTGCGGCAGGGTAGTTTCCAATTCGGCACCTGCTGCTCCCAAGCAGCCTGCATTGACTGCCCCCACTACTACAGTTTCCGGTACAACAGAGCAGACAACTGCCGAAGATACTACCACCACTGCCGATAACGAAAACAGCTCGGAAGCTGTGACCACGACAGTAACTGACTCAGAAACAGCTGAGAACAGCACAGTCTCCGAAAATGGAACCGCAAGCAACAGCGGCTCTGTATCGGCAGGCGGAAACTCCGCAGCTCCTACCGCTCAGCATCGGGCAGCAGGTACAGCTCCTTCATACGGCGATGCCGATTATGCTCCTGCACCGGTACAGTATGATATTCCCGGAATTACATACATAAACGGCGTTCTCATTGCCAACAAGAGCTACAGTCTCCCTGCGGACTTCAACCCGGGACTTGACCCCACCTGTCAGGCACAGTTCAATAAGCTCCAGAGCGCAGCAGCACAGGAAGGACTGAATATATGGCTTGCATCGGGCTTCCGCTCATACGATTATCAGGACCAGATATACAATAATTATGTAGCCCGCGACGGACAGGCTGCCGCAGATACTTACTCCGCACGTCCGGGATACTCAGAGCACCAGTCCGGACTTGCTATCGACGTAAACCAGATAGATGATTCATTTATCGGAACTCCAGAGGCAATATGGCTCGAAAACCACTGTCACGAGTTCGGCTTCATACTCCGCTATCCACAGGGCAAGCAGAGTATAACAGGCTATCAGTATGAATCATGGCATATCCGCTATGTCGGAACAGACATCTCATACCAGATACATGACAGCGGCCTTACTCTTGAGGAATTCTTCGGAATAGACTCATATTATCACTGATAAAAAACTGCTTTTACTTCATAAAAAACAAAACAGACAGATACTCATTCCGGGTATCTGTCTGTTTTTTTAGTCCTTAGAATTACAGATTATTTGTAGAAATCCATAAACTCCTTCATGGAAACAACGCTGTCCTTATTTGTCTGTGCGTAAGCATAGTAGCTGAGAATATAGGAAGCGTCTGTTGCATTGACAACGCCGTTACCGTCAACATCTCCTGCTGCAAACTCCTCAGCTGTAAGCTCCATGTCCTTTGTGGTAGAAGCTATAGCGTAGTAAGAAAGCGCGATGGATGCGTCAACAGCATTTACAAATCCGTCGCCTGAAATATCGCCAAGCATACGCTCTTCAGCAGGCTTGTCGGGAGTTGTAGTGGTTGTAGTCACAGGTCTTGTTTCAGTAGTTGTTGCACTTGTTGTAGAAGATGTGGTGGTTGATGTAGTTGTTGTTGATGTTGTAGTTTTAGTGCCTGATGTTGTAGTTGTGGATGTCACAGGCTTTGTTGCTGATGTAGTCTTTGTGCCTGATGTTGTAGTTGTGGATGTCACAGGCTTTGTTGCTGATGTGGTTTTTGTGCCTGATGTTGTAGTTGTGGATGTCACAGGCTTTGTTGCTGATGTAGTCTTTGTGCCTGATGTTGTAGTAGTTGTTGTCACAGGCTTGGTTGCTGATGTGGTCTTTGTGCCTGATGTTGTTGTAGTTGTTGTCACAGGCTTGGTTGCTGATGTGGTCTTTGTGCCTGATGTTGTAGTTGTGGATGTCACTGGCTTGGTTGCTGATGTAGTCTTTGTGCCTGATGTTGTAGTAGTTGTTGTCACAGGCTTGGTTGCTGATGT
>SFMO01000105.1 GCA_004554385.1 Ruminococcus flavefaciens | reverse complement strand
TGTCTGCCAATTTCACCACATCCGCATATTAAATTTTGACTGTCGAATTTTACTGCCGACAGTGGACAGTTTTATAAATCCAATGACGTAGCGTGAACGAAATCTGACGTGTCTGCCAATTTCACCACACCCGCATATTAAATTTTGACTGTCAATTTTGACTGCCGGCAATGGAGAACGATATAATCTCAGAAAACCAGTAAAAATAATTATACATTAAAAAAAAGAATTTGTCAAGAGACAAAATACGCATAAGAAAAGAGGAGCTTCAACAGCTCCTCTTGAATTCGCATTTTTTATTATGCCTGATCCTTTTTCTCACCATTTGCAGGAGCATTGTCAGGTGTTGCGCTCTCGGCACTTGGTTTGTCATTTTTCTCAGGCTCGTTCTGTTCCTGAGGTGCTGAAGGCTTTTCAGCTTCTTCAGTCTTTGGCTCCGGTGCAGCAGGCTTAGGAGTCTGAGCAGCAGGTGCTGAAGGCTTGGCTTCAGTCTTTTTGTTCTTATCGGAAGCCTTGTTCTCAGCCTCTTCCTTCTCACTGCGGTCACCCTTTGACTCGATATAGAGCTCATCATCGGCAATACTTCCGACAAATCTGAGCTGTTTTACAGGGATTCTCTTTAATGGAGAATAAATAAAAGCCTTACATGAGTAATTCTGTTCAACGAGACCTCTTTTTTCGCAAAGGACTCTGTTTCCGTCCTTTGTTCTTTTGCCGTATGTACAGTAATCGCACTTAGGCTCTATCTTTTTATCAAAATATTTTGCCCCACCCTGAAAAAATGAGAATAAACCCATTAGTAATCACCTCAAAAATAAATCTATGAATAGTATATCACAAATAATTTATTTTGTCCAGTGATTTTTGAAAAATTATACAAAAACTTTAAAAACGTGTATAGTGATTAGATATGGTGCACAAAATCGAAGGTTATTAAGTTATGCGATACTAACCGCTATACATTGACATATTTATATCAAAGTGTTACAATGATTGTAGCGGAGTGCAGGATTTATTCTGTTCTCGGCATTTTAAAATTATTGTTTTCGGGCAGCAGGGTGTGAACTCTGTTATCGGATGGCAGTTGCACAGTATTGTATACAGGCAAGTTCCGTCCGTTTATGGGCGGATTTTTTTGTGAACTGTCGTTTTTCTGCCGAAAGGAGGAGAAATGGAAAACAAGCGTATTGCCGTAGCGGCTATAGTCATTGACGAACAGTCTGCGGCAGTAGAGGTTAACAACGTGCTCCATGACTACAGCGACATAATAATAGGTCGCATGGGGCTTCCCTACAAGGAGAGAGGAATTTCTCTCATATCTGTGGCACTTGATGCAGAGCCTGATGTGATAAGCAGTCTTACAGGAAGACTGGGACAGATACCAGGAGTTTCTGTAAAAGCTGCCATATCCAGGAAATGACAGGAGATCTGTATGAGAAGAATTGACAGGGAAATAACTGATGCAGAGCAGATAGAAAGCTTTATTGCAGGTGAAAAGATAATCCGTATAGGTTTCTGTGACAGCGGAGAGGTGTATATAGTGCCTGTGAATTACGGTTATACTGTAAGCGAAGGAAAGTATACATTTTATTTTCACGGTGCAATGGCAGGAAGAAAGTATGAGCTTACAAAAAACGGAACTGATGCAGGCTTTGAAATTGATGGGAAATATGAACTTGTATCTTCGGATACAGCCTGTGGTCATTCTGCGAAATTCCAAAGTGTAATCGGCACGGGAAGGCTTACTCTCATTGACGGCGTCAACGAAAAGAAAGCCGCTCTCGAATATGTTATGAAGCAGGCGGCAGGAAGGACGGGTCTTGAGTATTCAGAGGCAATGCTCAGCCGTACAGCGGTGTTCAGACTTGAAGTGAAAAAAATGTCCTGCAAGGCAAAATGAAAATCGGAGGTATTATAATGTATAATGTAAGATCCCTTAAAGCGGAAGAATTCATAAATGATGAGGAAATAAAGGCTACTCTTGAGTATGCCGAGGCGAACAAGCATAATCGTGAGCTTATTGAGCAGATACTCGAAAAGGCTAAGCCTAAGAAGACAGGCAGGGGAGTTGAATGTGCAGGACTTTCACACCGTGAGGCAAGTGTTCTTCTTGCCTGTGATATTCCTGAAATGACAGAGAAGATGTACGGGCTTGCAAGGGAGATAAAGCAGGCATTCTATGGCAACAGAATAGTTATGTTTGCACCTCTTTATCTCTCGAATTACTGCGTAAATCAGTGCGTATACTGTCCTTATCATATGCAGAACAAGGAGATACCGCGTAAGAAGCTGACTCAGGAGGAGATCCGTCAGGAGGTCATCGCACTTCAGGATATGGGACATAAGCGTCTTGCCATTGAGTCCGGTGAGGACCCTGTAAACAATCCTATCGAGTATATCCTTGAATGTATCAATACTATTTACTCGATCAAGCACAAGAACGGCGCTATCCGTCGTGTAAATGTCAACATTGCCGCAACTACCGTTGAAAACTACCGCAAACTCAAGGAGGCAGGCATCGGAACATATATCCTCTTCCAGGAGACATATCACAAGGAGAGCTATGAAAAGCTTCACCCGGCAGGACCAAAGCATAACTATGCATACCACACAGAGGCTATGGACAGAGCTATGGACGGCGGTATCGACGACGTCGGACTTGGCGTTCTCTTCGGCCTTGACAAGTATAAGTACGAGTTCGCAGGACTTCTCATGCATGCGGAGCACCTTGAAGCTGTTCACGGAGTAGGACCTCATACTATCAGCGTTCCCCGTGTAAAGAGAGCTTCCGATATTGATCCCAGCGTATTTGACAATGGTATCGATGATGATACCTTTGCTAAGATTATTGCCTGTATCAGAATTGCCGTTCCTTACACAGGCATGATAATCTCCACAAGAGAGAATGAGACCTGCCGTGACAAGGTGCTGGGACTTGGCGTATCCCAGATCTCAGGCGGCTCAAGAACATCAGTAGGCGGCTATGCAGGATACAGTGCTGATGAGCGTCCTCATGACACAGAGCAGTTTGATGTATCCGACCAGCGCTCTCTTGATGAGGTAGTCAAGTGGCTCATGGACGGCGGATATATCCCTTCGTTCTGTACAGCCTGCTACCGTGAGGGACGTACAGGAGACCGCTTTATGGCGCTCTGCAAGGTGGGACAGATACAGAACTGCTGTCACCCGAATGCTCTTATGACCCTTCAGGAGTACCTTTCCGACTACGCTTCACCGGAAACAAGAGCGGTTGGTGAGGCTCTTATCGCAAAGGAAATACAGAATGTTCCGGACGAAAAGCGCCGTCAGCGTGCTATCGAATACCTTGACAGCATAAAGAACGGCGGTCAGCGCGACTTCAGATTCTGATGACAAAGCCTGAGAGCTGAATGCTCTCAGGCTGTTTATATGTTTTGTGCAAAAATATATTTGACAAACAGAACATGATGTGCTACAATAGTCCATGACATAATAATATATAAAGGAGAGCTTGTAATGCTTGCTACACTTATGCTTTTAGCGGCAAATGTACCGCAGACGGGAGACAGATTCCCGAGAGGCGTACTTTTCATTATAATAGCCGCCGCAATTCTTCTTGCAGTGGGAACAGCTATCTTTGCCAAGAAAAAAGGCGACGACAGCGATGACGATGATGAAGACTGATAATGCGGCAGCTGCTTTTGCGGCTGCCTGTTTTTTTATCCGGGTTATTTGTGCTGTAAATCAAAATTTCGAGCTGAGCCAGCTCGACCGCTTGCCACGTTGTCGCTCGTAAACTCGCTTAATAATATAAGAAATGATATTTGCACATCGCTTACAGCGCGATAAGTACGCAGAGCCCATGAACGGGATTCCAAAGGGACTGTGTTCCTTTGGTCAGGTCAAGGGCTGACAGCCCTTGTGGGGTGTGGGGCAAAGCCCCACAGTTACAAAGCGCCCCGCAAGGGTGAATTCCGAAAACAATCCAGTGAATTGT
>SFMO01000104.1 GCA_004554385.1 Ruminococcus flavefaciens | reverse complement strand
TTTTCCTCTGCTTGAAGAAATTGAAATTCCTCAAAAAAAGAAATCTGCCATATGCATCGAATGTATTCCTCTTAAATGTTTTAATCTCAACTTATTGGAATGTAAATCAACATATATAAAATTACGTTAAACCCCCCTGTTAGGTTTTAATCTCAACTTAAAATATAAATCTGGATATAGCGTGAAATCCGCTATTTTGCGTGTATAAATTATTGAGAAAGCTCTTAAAATAAGGTAGATTGTGCGTAAAATTGTACGTAATTTATTTTTTTATTTTCGTCATTTCTTGCTTTAATGTATCTATGTCTTGATGCACGTAGATATCCGCAGTAGTCCCCTTGCCAAATAGTAACACACTTTCGTATGGTTGATAAACAACGTAAATACGCCTTAAAACAGGCTTCTTCTGTCTTTAAGAGGTTCATCAAGCAGCTTGTAGTAGATGTAGATCTCACGGGGCTGCCCCTCAACATAGGCATCAAGGGTGATATACTCGATTAGCTCTAAGCACATCTCACGGGTAAGCTCCTGTACTGTATATGCCGCTCACAGAACCGCAGCTGCACGGACTTAAAACCGCACTTTAACGGTTACAAAACCGCACCTTTGCCGCTACTGAACCGCACAAATGTATATGCACGGACTTTCAGAGCCACGCTGCCGGTCTTTGAGAGCCATAGTCACGGAGCAAGAGCCATACCTTGCCGCTGACTGTCCACGGGCACTGCCCGGTAAAAAGCGAGCCTGCCTGACATCACCTCAGACAGGCTCCCGATTTCAACGATATTGATCAGTTATCCGGATACTCGATGCCATTCTCGTCAAGTATCTCTTTGAGAGTTGTGATGTATTTCTGTAGCTGCTGTATCTCGATCCAGTTACTGTGGCACAGGTCATCGGCTTCCTCCAGTTCATGGCGGGTGAGTTCATAATCCTCCCATTTCAGACACTTATGATCCTTGCTGAAAGCACAATATTCATCCATCACGGCTCAGCTCCTTCCGGCAGTCCATGACGCTTTCTCATGGAGACCTCACCGTCGATCATGATGTCATAGGCGTTATTGACTATCCTGTCTATTATCGCATCGGAAATAGGACTGTCATTCTCAGGATCTGAGTTGATGCGGTCATACCAGCCTTCTGCATGATACTGGGTACAGAAGATCATTGACTTTTCGATTCTTGCTTCTATGATCTCCAGCAGATTGAAAGCATCATTCGGTGTAAGCTTACGTATCAGCCATTCATCGAGTATCAGCAGATCTACCTTCTTGTATGCCTTTATGACTTTCCTGAATTCATTGTTGGCTCTTGCAATCGTAAGCTCATCGAGAAGATCAGGAAGTCTTATGTATCGTACTGTCTTGAACTTGCGGCAAGCTGCATTCCCAAGAGCACAGGCGATGTAAGTCTTGCCGTTTCCTGAGGCGCCTTTCAGGATAATATGCCGTCCTTCATCTACATAATTGCAGGTCGAAAGGCGAAGCATCCTACCTTTGTCAAGATGTCTGTCCTCAATATATTCGATGCCTTCAATCGTCGCATTAGCGTCTGAAAAACGGGCGTTTCTTATGTACCTGTCGAGCTTGTTGTTCTGCCTGCGGTTCCATTCGGCATCTACCAACAGCGTCAGGCGGTCTTCAAATCCAAGCTGCTTGTAGCTGTCGGTATCCTTGATCTGACGTTCCAATTCACTCGCAAAAGCATTCATTTTCATAGCTCTCAGCTGTTCTATCGTGTTGCTGATCATTTTCCGTCACCGCCCTTTCTCCAATAGGCAGCGCCTCTAGTGATTCCATACTTGTTGCTGTTATCACCTGATGCAGCAGAGTGGTCAGGTTCGTTGCTGTTTTTCAGCAGTGTTGTTATCGTGCGTATCGACGGTGAAGACGAGAATGTCAACATACGCTCACAGGCTTCTTCGACTTTCTTCCTTCCGTAGCGCTTGCATAGCTTGGTAAGATTGACACAAGCCTTGTAACCCTGTTCGGGAACACTGCCGGAAGTAAGAAAATACC
>SFMO01000103.1 GCA_004554385.1 Ruminococcus flavefaciens | reverse complement strand
TTTACATACTCCTCAGATTTCATTATTCAGCGAACATGAGGAGCCGCAAAGCTACGAAGTTTACGTTTACGGGACTGATGATCTCAATGAGCAGAACAAGGACAGCTTCTGCGTGGCATTATGTCGGTATTTAGACGAGATCAATATAAGCCAGAAAACGCTTGCAAGACTGACGGGAATTGCTCCATCTACGCTCTCACGGTATCTTTCGGGTAAAAGGAAGATGCAGTATGATTACCTCTGTGCGGTCTGTATAGCAATCAGACTTCACCCTTTCAGGCAGCGTTACTTGTTTTCGCTCCTGCTGTATGCGATGCCAGGCGACCAGGATTACAGAAAAGCAGACAAGAATATCATCAGGGCTTATCTTGACGGCTGTGCATTCGATAAACGTTATACGCTTACAGCCTGCAATGAACAGTTGAAGGCAATCCATACCAAACCGCTTACAAGCCTAACCTCTGCTAAGGAGGACAGTGAGTAATGGGAAGATTTATGTATGTCCACTTTGGCGATGATGTTCCCCGTAACATCGAGAAAGAGTACAACAAGCTCTTGCGAAAAGAACGATACCTTGAGGAGCTGGATGAAAAAAACGGAAAGATCTATCCCGATTTTGACGATGTTCTATCTTCGAATCCCGATCCTGCGAGTATTCCCATAAGCGAGGAAGAAGAAAAGGATCAAATCAGGCACCGGAACAGGCTTGATTATCTGCCTGATGCCTTAGAACTGCTGAAATCGGATTTTCCTGAAGGGTATGAGCTTATACGGGACTACTTTCTGAGTGAGGACAAGGTGACGATGTGGTATCTCGTTGAGAAATACGGTTTATCAATTGATATGGTGCGTTACCGAATCAAGATTGCAAAGCAGAAGCTCAAGGAATATATCATCTTGCACGAAAACGAATAAAGAAATATGTGCAGAACGCTGATTTTTTCTTTTTGGAGAAAGAAACATGGGAAAAACCTTCCCGATTTTGCAAAATCCTCGGTTGATATATAGAGGGGTTCATACCACTGATGGCTGAAAAGGGTACGGATCACTCGCTGACATATCCTATCCTCCGTGATGAGGGGCGGTACGATTCTTCCTTTTGCCGCACCGTCCCATACTTTCAACTATGCTTTCATGTTAATTTCTTTTATTTTTCTGTCAACAGCAGAGATGCTGTTGGGAGTGTACGTACTTCGGAGCGTACATTGCCAAAGGCATCTCACACATTCCTCTTAGTTTTGTTTGACGGCTGATATGCTGTCGGGAGCTTCCTCTCAATTTGAGGGGAAGCTGCCAACAGTACATCAAATATCAGGCATAAAAATAACTGACAACGATGCACTTAGTATCTTGACAATAGAATATGGAACATCTACGCTTTTTCAGTTTCTTTTCTTCTGATAGGAAGGAGGTTATGTCCTATGGATTCAATACCGCTTGAAGTTGTATATAAGAATATGTATAGCGAATATCCTGAGATACTGGAAGTAAAGGACTTATGTGAAATTCTCGGCTATGGAAAGAAAAAGGTTTATCAGCTTATCAAGGAAGGACAACTCAAAAAAATTCCTTGTGGTAGAACAATCAAGGTCGCAAAAGCTACGGTTATAGATTTCGTTCTGCAATGCGCACAAAAATAACTGGTAGAAATGTCCCTTGTGTCAAATTTTGTAGAAGTGGTAGGAAAACGCTTGCAAATGACTTTGTTTCGCGCTACAATATAGTTATGAGGTCAATAGCGCAGACCACCGCTTTCGACATAAGGAGGATAATATAATGAAAGCAAGTCTGCCTTTTAAGTACATTATTGCCGAAAAGAAGGGCAAAAACTATGTTGTCTTTGATTTCAGGGACGATAGTGGCAAGCGTAAGAGAAAATGGGTTACAACCGATTTGCCTGTTGACTGTTCTTATAAAGCACTGACAGCAAAGGTGAACGTAATAGTAGCAAAGTTCTATGAGGAGTTTCTCACAGGCAGCTTAACAAAAGTCAAGGAAACTCCAAAGGAAAAGACAGAACTCAGCGAGGAGGTTCTCAGTGATGATGCTGTATGCAAGACAGATTTTGAGTTCACAGCATTTCTTGACTACTGGCTTGAAACAATCAGACCGACAATCGCACGAACCTCTTATGAAAGCTACAATCGCTATATCACCAGGATCAAAAACTATTTTGACGAGCGCTATCCGCATCTTCTTCTTGGCAACCTGACAGCTTTACAGCTTCAGCAGTTCTATAACGATAAGTTCAACAGCGGTCTTTCGGGCAATTCGGTAAAGCATTACCACGCCAATATCCACAAAGCACTAAAATATGCTGTAAAAATGGATATGCTCGATATAAACGTCGCAGATAAGGTTGAACTGCCGAAAATCCAGAAGTTTGAAGCCAATTTCTACAACAAGGACGAGTTGGAACAGCTCTTTGAAGTATTCAAGGGCGACAGACTTGAACTTGTGGTACACATTGCAGCCTACTACGGACTTCGCAAGAGCGAGATTATCGGTTTGAAGTGGGATTCCGTCAACTTTGAGGAAAAGAAACTCACGGTTCGACGTAAGGTTTCCAGCACTTATGGTAGCGGCAAAGAAATGATTTTTGTCGAAAATCAGCTTAAAACTGAGTCCAGTGTAAGAACTTTTCCCTTGATTCCTCATATTGAGCAGATGCTTAGAGAACGCAAAACCCTTGAAGAGTACTACTCGAAGCTCCTCGGTAAAGACTTTGACAGGGAATATGACGGCTTTGTGTGCCGTGACAACTTCGGTAAGCTGATTACGCCAAACTTTGCAACTTCTCACTTCAAGTACATCATTAAGAAAAATAAGCTCAAACACATTCGATTCCATGATCTTCGTCATTCATGTGCCAGTCTGTTGCTCGCAAACGGAGTATCCATGAAGGCGATCCAGGAGTGGCTCGGACATTCAACATTTAATGTTACAGCCAATTTTTATAGTCACCTCGACTTTCATTCCAAAGTGGAGTCTGCGGAGACTATCGCCAAAGTGCTGGGTGGAGACAGTACAGATACGGAGCAGGCTATCCATGATAAAGGTTCGGAGGACGAAAAAAACGCAAGTCCTCGACATGAGAACCTGCGATAATGGTGTGCCGATGCGTCTACCTATTCTACCACGGCGGCATTATAAAAAGTAAAAAAAGTTAATCAAGTCAACTTGACACGGGGGATAAAAATCTTTTGTGGTAAGACCAAAAATGAAAAGAAAATTGAAAAAAGCAGTGATTTTGGTAGAACATTTGGTAGAAATCCGGTAGAAAAAAGCTCATACACAAGAAACTTTTCTACCAAATCAGTCAGAAAACAAGAAAAGAATGCCGTAAAATCGACATTCTTTCAATGGTGCCGCTAACCGGACTTGAACCGGTACGAGTGTTACCTCGAGGGATTTTAAGTCCCTTGTGTCTGCCAATTCCACCACAGCGGCGCATAAACGGTATATCACATAAGTGATATACCGTGTTCTGGTCGAGGTGACAGGATTTGAACCTGCGGCCCCTACGTCCCGAACGTAGTACTCTACCAAACTGAGCCACACCTCGACAGCATTAATATTATACTATAAACAAGAAGCAATGTCAAGTAAAAATATAAACAGTATTATTATTTTTATTTTTTAACGATTTGGGCGATGGCATTTTTTAATATATAATTGATTTGTAACCGCTTTTAACTTGACAATCGATGTAAAAACGTGTAAAATATAATAATGTAGGCTATTTAGCCTGATAAAGAGTAATTTACGGAGGTTAATATGGATCCTAATCAGAACAGACCGCAGGGGAGACGTAAAAACGTTACTTCCGGCGGCAGCGGAGCACATAGACGAGGCGACGGACTCGGTACTGGTCCTGTTGGTTCGGGAAGTTATTCAGGCGGTTCCACAGGCGGTGGCGGCGGAGCTAAACGGGCTGCGGCCGGCGGCGGCGGTCTTATTACACTTTTGATCATCGGTTTTATAATATTCAAGATGTTCAGCGGCAGCGGCGGCGGTGCAGGTGACCTTCTCGGTTCACTTACCGGCGGCGGAAACGGAGGCGGCGGACTTGATATAGGTTCAGTACCGTCAGGTTTTGGTTTCAGCACTGAGGATACAGTTTCCGGAAGTGCTACAAGTGACAGCACAGTTGATACATCAGTTGCTACTGGTTCCCGTGATAAGAGAACAATTATCAAGGGAAATAATCAGGACATCGTGACTATTATGGTCTATATGTGCGGCACTGACCTTGAATCAAAATATGGAATGGCTTCTTCTGATATGGAGGAGATGAGAGCGGCTTCATATGGTGATAATGTTAATGTTATTGTATTTACAGGCGGCTGTTCAAAATGGAAGGTCAGCGGCATCAGTAACAAGGTAAATCAGATCTATCAGATAAAAAACGGTCAGATCGGCAGAATTGTTGAGGATGCTGGAAACAAGGCAATGACCGATCCTAATAATCTTGCTTCATTCATACAGTTCTGTGCAAAGAATTTCCCTGCCAACAGAAACGAGCTTATCCTTTGGGATCACGGCGGCGGATCAGTTACTGGCTATGGCTACGACGAGAAGAACAAAAACAGCGGTTCTATGTCTCTCGAGGGAGTAGATCAGGCACTTAAGAGCGGCGGTGTTAAATTCGATTTTGTTGGCTTTGATGCTTGTCTTATGGCTACAGCTGAGACAGCTCTTATGCTCAACGAACATGCTGATTATCTTATAGCATCTGAAGAAACAGAGCCCGGTATCGGCTGGTATTATACAAACTGGCTTACTAAGCTCGGCAGCAACACATCAATGCCTACACTTGATATAGGCAAGAACATAGTTGATGATTTTGTTTCTGAATGTGGTAAAAAGTGCAGAGGTCAGAAGACTACACTTTCTGTTATTGACCTTGCAGAATTCTCAAATACAGTTCCTAAAGATCTTTCTGCTTTTGCTAAGTCAGTAAGCAATAAGATCTCAAATAACGAGTATAAGGATATTTCCAACGCAAGATATTCAACAAGAGAGTTTGCTGAGAGCTCGCGTATTGATCAGGTAGATCTTGTTAATCTTGCAGAGAATGTTGGAACTGCAGAGGGCAAGGCTCTTGCTTCAACACTTAAAAATGCTGTAAAATACAATAAGACTTCTTCAAATATGACGAACGCTTACGGTGTATCGATATATTTCCCATACCAGCGCTCATCATATGTTGATAAGGCTTGTAAAACCTATGATAAGATAGGAATGGATTCTGAGTATTCACGCTGCATCAAGCAGTTTGCTAAACTTGAAACAGGTGGTCAGATCGCAGCAGGCGGCACAGGTTCTCCGCTTGACGCTCTCTTTGGAATGGGTGGCTCTTCAGGTTCATCCGGCAGCTCGGACATGATCGGTTCACTTCTTTCAAGCTTCCTTGGCGGCGGAAGAAGTATTGCAGGACTTGATGATTCAAATACTGAATTTATGAAGGATACTGATGTAAGCGATACAGCAGAGTATCTTTCAACTCACTATTTCGATGCTACAAAACTCACATGGGATCAGAAGAATGGTAAATACACTATGGATCTTGCTGAGTCACAGTGGGAACTCGTTCACGGACTTGATCTCAATATGTTCTATGATGATGGTTCGGGTTACATAGATCTGGGACTCGATAACATCTTTACATTTGATGATGATGGAAAGCTTGTTGCGGACACAGACAAGAACTGGCTCTCTATAAATGGTAACGTAGTTGCATATTACCATACCGATACAGTACAGAGCGGAAATGATCTTATTATAACCGGATACGTTCCTGCGCTTCTCAATGGTGAAAGAGTTAATCTCATAATTCAGTTCGTAAATGATGACAACGGAACTATCGTTGGAGCTTCTACTGATTATGTAGGCGGAGAGACAGAGGCTGTTGCCAAGAATCTTACAGAGATCACCCCTGGTGATACGCTTGACTTCATCTGCGACTACTATGACTATGATATGAATTATCAGGATAGTTATTTTATCGGTGATCAGATAACCGTTACTGATAACATGACTATAAGCAATACAAATGTCGGAAACGGCTCATGCCATATTCTCTATCGTTTCTCAGATATTTACAATCAGAACTACTGGTCAGAGCCAATTGTAATCGATTAAAAGTAAGCGCCAACCACCCTCAGCCCTTTACAGCATAATGAAAAAGCAGTAAAATAGTTCCGAAGCGGAAAACGCTGAAAGGAGCTGAGCACATGGCAACGATCAAAGAAGTGAAGAGAGAACTGCGTTACCGGGAGTGGGC
>SFMO01000102.1 GCA_004554385.1 Ruminococcus flavefaciens | reverse complement strand
TGACTTTGCTGTGCTTTTGCTCTGAAAAAGCCAGCCGTAAACCTCCGCCGCAAGCTCCTCAAGCGGCTTTTCACCAACGGGAATTCGCTGAATATCTATTACCGGTCTGTTGCTGTTTCTGTTCATCTGAAAACCTCCTTTACAATAATCAGCCGTTATCGGCTGTCTCTGTTTCTCTGTCTTTTCAGGTAAAGCGCATAGTGTTCCAACGCCTTTACGATATAATCTTCCATCTGCCTGTAGGTGGTGTTCGGCTTGAAATACTGCCGTACTCTGTCGGTCGGTATCTTCAAAACCTCCACCTGATTGCCCTTAACCTCGGTCATAATCTCGAATATCTTATCCATTGTCAGCAATCCGTCATTACTCAGTTTTCGCATTCTGACCGACTGAGAAAGAGAGGGGGTGCAGTCCTCGCTTTCTATGGTTTCGATTAAGTTCCTTTGTTCTTCGGGCAGTAAATGGGAAAGCTCCACCGCAGGCGTCAGAGCAATGCGCCCCTCGTCCACCAAGTCAAGCAATGGCTTTTCCAAAAAGGTCAGTCGGATATATCTCTGTACCTGTGTTTTACTGTCCGAAGAAGAATCGGCAAGCGCCTGAACGGAGGTTAACTTCTGACCAACTTGGTCAGAAGTCCGCCCCTGATGTTTCATTGCCTCCAGCTTCATCTTGTAGGCAAATCCTTTTTCGGAGGGTAACAGCCCCTCACGATGAAGATTGGAATCCACCATAAAGATGACCGCTTCATCTCTGGAAAGCTCACGGATAATGGCAGGGACTTTGTCGATCCCTGCCATTTTGCAAGCATAAATTCTTCTGTGACCCGACAGGATTTCATATTCCTTACCTTTCGGGCGTACCACTATCGGTATCAGCACACCGCTTTCCTTTATGCTGTCAATCAGCATTTCCATAATGAGTTTATACCGTCCTGCCGGTTTATCGGAAATACCGCCTTTTGGGTACAAAAAAAGCACCTATTTTCTTGTGGGATAATTCCCTGAAAATAAGTGCTTTCTCTTTCTGTATTCAGTTGTAAGCGGTCATTTGCAGAAGCGTATCAGCAGCTCATCTAAATCCTCCCTCGGTTTATTCTCAGCAATCAAGATGTTCCGCCATTCCGCCAGCGCACGGATAATGAGCCGCAGTTCAAAATCGTCCACCTTAATTTTAATCTTCCTCATAGATATACTCCCTCATAACGACCTCCTCCGCACGGCTACGGATGTTGTTCATCAGCCCGACCCACTTCATCATCTCGTCGGCTTTCATCTGTTCGGTCACGCCCTCACGCTCGGCGTACTGCTTAACCAGCCGGGAGAACATTTCCTCGCAGTCCTCGTCTACGCTGTGCAGATATTCATTCAGCGTCCCGCTTGTCCGCAGGCTCGTCAGCAGTACCTTGTGGCATTTCTGTAAGTAACGGAACTTTGCACGACCGAAGCGTCCGAGTTCATAATACTTTTCCTCGGGAAGTGCCAAGTCGGGAAGATAGTAGTCTCCGCAGAGCGTGTAGCTGATACCTGTCTTTTCATCTATGATATGCTTTTTCAGTTCCATAAAAAATCCCTCCCGTCAGATACATTGTACCCGATAGGAGGGATGTGTGCGAATGTGCGCCGCACACTTGATTGATGTTATGTTATCTTACTCTTTTTCTTTTGCTGTATACAGCGGTTCCGGCTAACCCGAACACGCTTGCCGCCAACAGTGCAATCCACAATGCCATGTTGCTGTTATCTCCGGTCTGAGGTGAATCCGTATCGTTATCTACTGCCGTTTTAGCCTTAACGGTAAATGTAGTAGTCGCTGCGCCGTTTGTCGATACAATGCCGATTGTATGCTCGCCGACAGAAAGCGTGGCTACATAGTCAGCCTTTAAGGTTACAATCGTACTGCCTTCTTTAACAGTATAATACTTTTCATCAAGGGTTTTACCGTCAAGCTCCACCCGGAGAGAATCGCTGAACGCCGCATTGGATGTGAAAGATACTTCCTTGTTTTCTCCTGCTACTATGCTTTGTCCTTTACCCTTAATGATTTCAGGCGGGAGCGTTG
>SFMO01000009.1 GCA_004554385.1 Ruminococcus flavefaciens | reverse complement strand
CTTTGGAATCCCGTTCATGGGCTCGGCGTACTTATCGCGCTGTAAGCGATGTACAAATATCATTTCTTATATTATTAAGCGAGTTTACGAGCGACAACGTGGCAAGCGGTCGAGCTGGCTCAGCTCGAAATTTTGATTTACAAAAGGAGGAAATTCAATGAAAATGACCTTTATCGGCGCTACCCACGAAGTTACGGGCAGCTGTACCTATATAGAAGCCTGCGGAAAGAAGTTCCTTGTGGACTTCGGCATGCAGCAGGGCGAGGACATCTTTGAGAACGTGCAGATACCTGTTTCTCCGTCAAATATCGACTTCGTTCTACTTACTCACGCTCATATCGACCACTCGGGACTCCTTCCCCTGCTCTACTCGGGAGGATTCCAGGGCGAGATACACGCCACAGAGGCTACCACAAACCTCTGCTCCGTAATGCTCCGAGACAGTGCCCACATTCAGGAGTTTGAAGCGGAATGGCGAAGCCGTAAGGCTGCAAGACGAGGCGAGCCCGACTATGAGCCCCTCTACACTATGGACGACGCTATCGGCGCTATAGAGCTCTTTGTGCCACACCACTATGAGCAGGAATTCGAGGTCTGTGAGGGTATCAGGGTGTTCTTCCGTGACGCAGGTCACCTTCTGGGCTCATCAAGCATTCTCCTCACTATCACCGAGGATGGCGTCACAAAGACCATCGCCTTCTCAGGCGACATCGGCAACACCTATCAGCCCCTTATCCGCGACCCTCAGTACATCGAGGCTGCCGATTACGTGGTCATGGAGTCCACCTACGGAAACCGCATACACGACCGCCCTACGGACTACACCGCTTCTCTCGCAAGAGTTTTGCAGGAGACCTTCGACCGCGGCGGCAGCGTTATCATACCGTCCTTTGCAGTGGGCAGAACTCAGGAAATACTCTATTTTATCCGTCATATCAAGTCAGAGGGACTGGTGCAGAGACACGACGGCTTCCCCGTTTATGTGGACAGCCCTCTCGCCAATGAGGCCACGGACATCTTTATCAGCAACCGTGAAAGCTGCTACGACGAGGAGGCTCTCTCCTTTGTTCGTCAGGGCATAAATCCTATCAGCTTCGACGACCTCATCAGAACCGTCAGCAGCGACGATTCAAGGGCTATCAACGACGACCCTCGTCCTAAGGTCATAATCTCCGCAAGCGGAATGTGCGAGGCAGGCCGTATCAAGCACCACCTCAAGCACAACCTCTGGAAAAAGGAAAATACTATCCTTTTCGTCGGATATCAGGCAGGAAATACCCTCGGAAGAGCCCTTGTGGACGGCGCTAAGCGCGTCAAGCTCTTCGGCGAGACAGTCAAAGTTGCCGCTAAGATAATGCAGCTCCCCGGTATCAGCGGTCACGCTGACCTCAACGGTCTCCTTGCATGGGCTAAGTCCGTCAAGGGAGTTCAGCGCTACTTCATCAATCACGGTGAGGCAACAGGCGCAGAGAGCTTTGCACAGAGGCTCCGCGATGAGATAGGCGCTGAGGTCTATGTCCCCTACAGCGGTGCGGAGTTCGACATTGCAGAGAATGTCATAACCATCGACGCTGCTCCCATACCCATACCCAAGAAGCGCAACAGCGCAAACTTCAATATCACCTACAGCGACCTTGTTGCGGCTTCAGACCGCCTTGCAGCTCTTATCAGAGACTCCGACGGCAGGACAAACGCAGATATGCGTCAGCTCACCGAGGCTATCCACAAGCTCTGCGACGAGTGGAAATTACCGTAAATATCATTGCAGGGGCAGCAGCAGTAAGCTCCCCTTAACAAAAAAACTGTTTACCGGGTCTGAAATTCTGGACCCGGTATTTTTTTGCCGCCCACGGACTTATTCGGTCCGCAGCCGCCACCGTAACAAAATTTGACTTGATTCCAAAAATGCTTTATGATATACTTATCATATAAATCAATATAATTTTAATAAAGGGATGAGATCAATGAAAATAACCAAAATCTTTGCAGCTGCCTTAGCACTCAGCATAGCGGGCGGCTCACTCAGCTATTCAATGGTAAGCACCGATGCCGCAACTGTTACATCAAGTACAAGCACAAGTTCGGGTTCAGGCACAACTGCTGTTACAGCCGCATCAGCTTCCCCCACAACAACAACGACTGCCGCCGCTGTTACAAAACTTACAGGTCAGCTTAGCGAAAGCCGGTATTATGAATTCAGACAGGGCAGCGATGATAATGTCATGTCTTTGAGCGTCAGCCTGTATGATGACCAGAAGACCGTGGCGCGTATCCTGAATTTCGATGACTATGTAAAGGATTTCGATTATTCATTTGAGTTCAGCGACAAAAATGTGGTTGTACTCGGCACGGAACTGATAAGAACATCAGGCGGTGCTTATATCTACGTAAAGCTGAAGTTCCCCGAAAATACCCCATTGCGCGAATACAGCTTCAAGGTAATAACCAAAAAGGCTGTTGATAAGAACGGCAAGGACATCACTTCTGCTTTCAGAACATATACGGGCAGTTATTCCATACTCGACAAGGACGGAAACGACACGGGCAGACCTGACCCATCACTTCCGAAACTGCGCTACAGCCAGACCTCACATACTTTAATCCCGAGAAACAGTGGCATTCACCCCGGAGATACCGTATATATAGGAGATACAGGTTATACTATAGGCGGTAATATCAACGGAAAAAAGGACTATTTCAAGGAATTTGACTTCGATGTGGAGTTTGATGACAAAAATGTGGTCCTCCTCGAAAAGAAGCTTGTAGCCGAAGCAGAACGTTACGGAAGCTACACCTTCTACCCTACAGTCAGAGTAAAGATACCCGAAAACACACCAAAGGGCAGCTACAAATACAAGATAACGGTAAATAAAGCCACAGACCTGAACGGCAATGACGTAAAAAACAAGCTCATCGGCACTCAGTTAAACAATACCTATTATGTTGCAGGCGATGAAAACTCAACTCCCGCAACAACAGTCAAGGCTTCAATGGGCGATCCCAACGGCGACGGCAAGATAAACGCTGTCGACGCTTCCGATATTCTCTCGGTATACGCAGCGGTTTCCGTCAACAAGAGCAGAAAGCTCTCCGACGCCGAAAAGTCTTCCTGTGACGTAAACAACGACGGCGCTGTAAATGCCATAGACGCCTCATATATCCTTTCGTATTACGCTTACACACAGACAAGCGGAAAAGATTCATTTGCAGATTACATGAAAAAACACTGATATGCCACGGCGGCGGAAGTCCTCTGACCTCCGCCGTCACTTTTTAGTTGCATTAAGTTAACTTTTTTATGAACACTTAATTTGTCCTACCTATTTTTAGGGCTTTTGACGAATATTGCATGTACAGTAAAAAAATCGGCTTTAGATATTGACTTATTTTAAACAAAGGAGTATAATTTATATTGTATTGCAAATACTACTTATTTTTATAATATATTAACTTGGAGGTTTTTAACATGAGCAGAGTTTACAACTTCAGCGCAGGTCCTGCTGTACTTCCTGAGGAAGTCCTCAAGGAATGTGCAGACGAAATGATGGATTACAAGGGCTGCGGTATGTCCGTAATGGAGATGTCACACCGTTCAAAGGTTTATGACCAGATCATCAAGGAAGCTGAGAAGGATCTCCGCGACCTTATGAATATCCCTGACAACTACAAGGTGATCTTCGTACAGGGCGGCGCAAATCTTCAGTTTGCAGAGGTTCCTATGAACCTTATGAAGAAGGGCAAGGCTGCTTACATCATCACAGGTCAGTGGGCTAAGAAGGCTGCTGCTGAAGCTGAGAAGTACGGCGAGGTAGTAAGAGTCGCTTCTTCTGCTGACAAGACATTCTCTTATATCCCTGATTGTTCAGACCTTGATATTCCCGAAGATGTTGACTATGTTTACATCTGCGAGAACAACACTATCTACGGTACAAAGTTCTGGGAGCTCCCCAACACAAAGGGCCACGAGCTGGTTGCTGACGTAAGCTCATGCTTCCTTTCAGAGCCTGTTGACGTAAAGAAGTACGGCGTTATCTACGGCGGCGTTCAGAAGAACGTTGGTCCTGCAGGCGTTCAGATCATCATCGTTCGTGAGGATCTCATCGCTGACGGTCCTGCATTCAAGCAGACTCCTACAATGATGGACTGGAAGATACAGGCTGATAACGAGTCTCTCTACAATACACCTCCTACATATGGCATCTATGTATGCGGCAAGGTATTCAAGTGGATCAAGAAAATGGGCGGCCTTGAGGGCATGAAGGCTCACAACGAGAAGAAGGCTAAGATCCTCTATGATTTCCTCGACAGCAGCAAGATGTTCAAGGGCACAGTTGAAAAGAAGGACCGCTCACTCATGAACGTTCCGTTCATCACAGGCAATGATGAGCTTGACAAGAAGTTCATTGCTGAGTCAGATGCAGCAGGCTTCAAGAACCTCAAGGGCCACAGAACTGTCGGCGGTATGAGAGCTTCTATCTACAACGCTATGCCTATTGAGGGCGTTGAAAAGCTCGTTGCTTTCATGAAGAAGTTCGAGGAAGAAAATTCGTAATTGATGCATAATGCATAATGCATAATTACAGTGACTTCTTATGCTTGATATATCGAGAACAGTGAGCTCCGCAATTATGCATTTCAAAAAAACATAGAAAGAGGTTTACTGAAATGTACAAGATCCAGACTTTAAACAAGATATCAGCTATCGGCACAGATATTTTCGATAAGAGCAAGTACTCAGTAGCTGACGAGATCGCTAATCCTGATGCTATCATGGTTCGTTCAGCTAAGATGCACGATATGCAGTTCGGCGACAATCTTCTCGCTATCGCACGTGCAGGCGCAGGCGTTAACAATATCCCTGTAGAGCGCTGCGCTCAGGAGGGTATCTGCGTATTCAATACTCCGGGTGCTAACTCAAACGCTGTTAAGGAGCTTGCTATCTGTGCACTTCTCCTTGCTTCAAGAAAGATCGTTGAGGCTGCTGCATGGGCTGCTTCACTGAAGGGCACTCCCGACGCTCCTAAGACTGTTGAGGGCGGCAAGTCAAAGTTTGCAGGTCCTGAGATCGCAGGCAAGACTCTCGGTATCATCGGCCTCGGCGCTATCGGCGGCAAGATCGCTAACGCTGCTGAGTCTCTCGGCATGAAGGTTATCGGCTACGATCCATTCCTTTCTGTAGGCGCTGCTCTCCACCTTGAGCCTTCCGTAAAGATCGTTTCAGACATCAACGAGATCTATTCAAACAGCGATTACATCTCGATCCACATGCCTTACACTCCTCAGACAAAGAACACTATCGATGCTGAGCAGATCGCTATGATGAAGGACGGCGTTCGTCTTATCAACCTCGCAAGAGGCGAGCTCATCAACAGCGAGGCAGTAGTAAAGGCTATCGAAGAGGGCAAGGTTGCAAAGTACGTTACAGACTTCGCTGACGATGTTGTTCTCGGCGTTGAGAACGTTATCGTTCTCCCGCACCTCGGCGCTTCAACTCCCGAGAGTGAGGATAACTGTGCTGTTATGGCTGCTGAAGAGCTTATCGAGTACATTGAGAACGGAAATATCAAGAACAGCGTAAATCTTCCTAACGCTTCTATGAATGCTGTAGGCACAAAGATCTGCATCATCCACAAGAACGTTCCTACAACTATTGCTTCTATCACAACAGTAGTAGGCAACGAAGGTATCAACATCGAGAACATGGTAAATGCTTCCAAGAAGGATTTCGCATACACTATGCTCGACGTTACAGGTGACGTTCCTCCTACAGTTGAGGGTAAGATCAACGCAGTTGACGGCGTTATCAGAGTAAGAGTCATCAAGTAAGATATACAAACAGCCCGAAGGCATTTGCTTTCGGGCTTTTACTTTATGTATCAAAACAGAAAAATCCCGTGAGCGCATACTCACGGGACGTTTTTTTACTTTACTCTTGTAAGTGTCTCTGTTGACTTTGAATCCTTGAGCTCCAGTGTATCGCCGTCTACCTTGAACTCAGCAGTTGCCTTGTCGCCGTCGCCGTTAAGGAAACCTGCAAAGCCTGAAACCTCCAGTTTCTTGCCCTTTGTGGTGTAGGTAAAGAGGTCGTTGAACACTACCTCGCTCTTTGCGCCGTCAAAGTCAATGGTGATGTCAAGGTTTTCCTTGTCAAATGAGGCGTTGCCCTGCTTTTCCATGCCCTGAACGATGCTGTCGTAAAGGATACCGCTCTCAAGGGAATACTTTCCGTCGTAGCCCTCCTTAGCCTCAAGCTTCTTGAGACCTATCATTTCCTGACCCATTACGTCAACTGTGAGAGTATCGCCGCTCTCCTTTATATAGTCCTTTGCAAGTGTAGTTCCGCCGACATTGAGGCCCTCGCTCTCGAAGTGGAGAAGGCTTGATGTATCAAGATATACCGAGCCCTTTCCGTCATCGGTAAAGATGATGCCGCCGCCGTCAACGCTTGCTTCTTCGCTGGCAAGGTTGCTCATTGCCCATTTGCCCACAAGCTTTTCACCGCTCTTTGCATTGTCACCGCAGGAAGCAAGTGCACATAATGCAAGCGAGCATACTGTAACAGATGAAATTATCTTTTTCATAAAAACCTCCGTAATATTGAGATCTGTTCACATAAAATGAACGTGGATATATTTGCATTTTATCGATCCATAAGCCCTGTCAGGCACCGAAACAGCCTGACATCTCACATTATATCACGTATTATCCGATATTTCAAGTAATTCGATAAAAAGTTATCAAAATGTAATCAATTTACTTCATGCAGATGCCAAAAGTAGTTCATTTGCACAGAAAAAGTCAGTTTTATCCTTGACATGACACTGCATAAATGTTAGAATTAAGGCATAACAAGGCAAACGGAGGCGTTTCTATGAACAGATTCAGGGCTGCTGCGGCTGCGGCAGTGATACTCTTTTCCATTCCCTTGTCTGTACGGGCAGACAGCGGCATAGACATGGACTACAACAGCGACGGTGCTGTGGATATTTTCGATATGGTGGAGGCTCGCAGAAGCAATGCTTCCGCCGCAGAGCTGAAAAGGCTCAGCAGCTTTATCCTGGGCAAGGACTATGAACAGCCCTCAGCAGACGGCTATACCCTTCTCTGGAGCGATGAATTCGAGGGCTCTCAGCTTGATATGGACAAGTGGTCCTATGAGCTGGGCAACTGGAAGCTGGACGACAGCGGAAACTACATCACAGGGGGCTGGGGCAATAACGAGCAGCAGTTCTACACATCGGAAAATACCGCAGTAAAGGACGGTATCCTCACTATTTCCGCTAAGAAGGAGCACTGGGTCGACGAAAAACAGGGCAGCTATGATTACACCTCGGCAAGACTCAGCACTCAGCACAAGTTCTCGGTCTGCGGCGGTAAAATAGAGGTAAGGGCAAGGTGCGACTCAGGAAAATCACTGTGGCCTGCTATCTGGATGCTCCCCGAGGACAGTGCCTACGGCGGCTGGGCTTCTTCGGGTGAGATAGACATTATGGAGGGCTGGGGCAGCACTCCCGAAAAGATATGCGGTACTGTCCATTTCGGTGGAGTATGGCCGGATAATAAGTATCTCACAAATGACTACACTTTTACTGAAGGCGGCACCGACAGCTGGCACACCTACAGCATCGAATGGGAGCGCGGCGAGATACGCTGGTACGTGGACGGAAAGCTCTACAGCACTCAGACCGACTGGTATTCCGAGGGCTTTGAGTACCCTGCTCCCTTTGACCAGAACTTCTATATCATCCTCAACCTCGCTGTAGGCGGTCATTTTGACGGTATCGACGGTATCTACGCTGACCCGAACATTTTCGCAGACGGCAGCAAAAACTTCGACATTGACTACGTCCGCGTCTATAAAAAGGACGGCAGTACCTTCGCCCCTTCGGAGATAACCTCCCTCGCTCTTGATAATTATATCGAGGGCGCTGACGCCGCTGTAACAAATAAATCGGGCTGCACCACTGTCAGCATAAAGAATGCAGGTCAGCTCGAATATGCAGTTATGGGACTTCTCCGCGGACGGGAGGTCAGAGCAGGCGAAAAGCATACCCTAAGCTTCGATGTCAGCTCAACTGCCGAAAGAGCTATGGTGGTCACCGCAGAGGACAGCTCCTATACACGGTATCTGGACAAAAAGCTGACCATTACTCCCGAAAAGAAGCACTACAGCTTCGATGTGACCTTTGAGCAGGATATGTCCGCAGACATAAAGTTCCAGCTTGGAAATATCGACGGTGCAGCAGCTCTCGGTGAACATGAGGTACAGCTGTACAATATAAACTGGACATAAAAGCAGCTCCCCGAAGGCAGGCGCCCTCGGGGAGTTTTCATATCACTGCGTCTTTCTCTCAAAGACATTTCCTGTCTGATCGTTTATCCATTTGAACTGTGGGTAATCGTCAAAGAGATCCTCGCGTATGTAAAAATAGGTAGAATATGAATCAGCACTTATTTTACCGATAGTGCCGAATTTGATAAGCTGAAACGGCAGGTATCTTACGCCTTCAAGTTCCTTTTCATCATATATCTCGTCAATGGGGCAGTATCCCAATATAAAGTCGGGTATTCCCTTTTCACGCCAGATATCGATTATTTTCTCGTAATCCTCCTTATACTTGTAATGCATATACATATCGGAGGGCTTGTCCGCATTGAAGTTCATAATAATGTTTTTGTCAAAATAAGGAGCTATCATGGCAGCCTCTCCCATGAGATATGTGGAGTGGCTCTTTACCTTTCTGTGAGCCGATGGCATCTCAAGTTTTTTGAATAAATACGGATCAAATCCGCCAGCAGCTTCACCATCAGAAAGGCCTTCATACTCCACGCCCCATTCGACCATTATCTTACAGTCCTCAAGGTGATTCTCTTTTATAGTTTCTGCAACGCATGTAAGTCCGACATTATGTCTTATCTCATTCACTGAGGCGATGGCACTGTATATCACAGGCGCAATGCATATCAGCCCACCTGTACCAATAACAAACTTTCTTATCAAAGGTGAGGTCATCTTTGCGTTGATCTTCTTTATGAATCCGGGAACTTCTATTCTGCCCTTTTCATCTAAGATTATCCAGAATATGAAGATCAGATAAAGGGCTGCTATCCCGAGATGATGTACCGAAACATACTTGAATGACATAAATCCCACCAAAAAAATATACGGCAGGAAAAAGGTGAAAAACTTCTTGTTTTTAACAGTAAAGGCTATAAGACCTGTCCACATCATCAGACCGCATACGATCTCTGTCACCTCCAGCAGCGGCAAGTCCCTGATTCCGTAGCTTTCCATGAGAACACCGCTCCAGCTCTCAAAGGGCAATGCAGCCAGATACTCATAGTGAATGAGGTTCGTCATTCTTCCAAGCAGAGATGTTTTATCCTCTGCACCGATATAGTAGCAGTCCTCCGCAGGTATTATCATACATATAAGCGCAACAGCTGTGACAAGAATGAAACACAGCGAATAGAAGCGCATCTCCTTCCAGAAGTACTTCAGCTTTTTATTGCGGATAAGCTCTGTGATTATCTCGAACGTCCATACGATGCACAGTCCGCCTGCAAGCATGATGCCAAAGGCAGACACCAGACACAGCAGTGTCATAACAAGGATATACCGCCACGGATGCCTGTTCCTGTCCTTGTAGGTGATTGCCAGAAGGAAGAATACTATCATAGCCAATGAATACGGACGGCTCAGTACTCCGTACTGATAGAAAAAGTAAAACGTGAACGGGAGCAGATACCTGACTATCTTCGGGAAAGGCGAACGGAATATAAGTATCGCCATTGCTGTGACGCAGAATACCGTATTTATCGCCCTCAGCGTAAACTCAACAGGTGCGCCGTTTTTGGCAAATACAGACAGAATAAGATGCCACAGCGGCGGATGTCCCTCATAATGGGGAATATACGTAAATATCTCCTTATACGAAGCGCATTTTGCTATCTGCCACGCCTGAGTTTCATCAAACCAGAGCTCGTGAAAGGAGTTTATAAAAATTATGCCTGCCGTATACAGAAAAAGAACGATCAGGCCAGTAATTCTGTCTTTCGGACCATTATCCTTAACAGTAAACAATTCTTTCAGCTTAGCCAAACGAATTCCCCATTTCTTTTACACAGCTTTTCTGCGCTCATTCGCAGTAAACCACCGCAATGACAGTGATATTGTCGCTGCTGCCGTTGTCAAGCGCCTTCTTGACCAGAAGCTCAAGCCGTGTTTTCAGATTTTTCGGCATCTCAAGCACTTCCTCAATGTCAAGGACAGATACATAATCAGAAAGCCCGTCGGTGCACAGCAGCAGCAGGTCGCCGTACTCCATACCGCCCTCAAGCTTTACCGTATCTATCTGAGGTTCGGACTTCACATTTCCCAGCACAGGGAAGATGATATTCCTGTGGACGTGAGTGCTGCGCTCCTCGCTGGTGATAGCGCCCTCGTCGATAAGGAGCTGAACAAGAGACTGGTCACGGGATATCTGCCTGATACGTCCTCCGCGGTAGCGGTATAAACGCGAATCGCCAACATTGAACGTGAGTATCCTGTTTGACTCGTCAACGGCAATGCCGCAAAGTGTAGCCTGCATATTGTGCATCTCGGGGTCAGACTCGCTGTATTCCGCAAGTCTGCGGTGAATGGCAAGAAGCTCATCCTCAAGCTTCATATCGCCGTTGTAGCCCATATCGCGGATATACTCCAGACACATCTTTGAAGCAAGCTCACCTGAGCGCTCTCCCGATACTCCGTCCGATACCGCCGCGATAAACGGCACATCAAGATTCTGCTCAGAGGAACCCGAATCTATCACGCTGTCCTTTATGAGCATAGCGTCCTCATTATGGGGCATTATGCCCTTTTCTGTAACTCCGCAGCAGTAATACATCCGTTTTCCTCCTTTCCCGGCAGTATTTCTCAGTTTATTCCGTACATTGTCATGCCGTTGCGGCAGGTAATGTCGATGAGCTCCTGAGTGGTCATGCCCTTTATCTCAGCAGCCTTGGCTGCTGTATAGGCTATCATGGAGCTGTCGCAGCGGCGTCCTCTGAATGGCTCGGGAGCCATATAGGGGCAGTCCGTTTCCATGAGGAGCCTGTCCATAGGCACCTCCGCAAGGGCCTTCAGAGCCTTTTTTGCGTTCTTGAAGGTAAGAACACCCGTAAAGCCGATGTACATTCCAAGCCTGAGTATCTCTTTAGCAGTTTCAGCTGAGCCGCTGAAGCAGTGCACAACGCCCTTAGGACGATACTCTCTGAGTATCTCAACAGTGTCCTCAACAGCGTCCCTGCTGTGGACTATAACGGGCATATCAAGCTCTGCCGCAAGCTCAAGCTGCTCACGGAAAAAGCGTATCTGCTTTTCGCGGTCATAGCCTTCGTAGTGATAATCGAGACCTATCTCGCCTACTGCCTTTATCTTTTCATTGGCAGCTATCATATCCTTCAGCCTGCCAATATAATCCGCAGGAGTTTCGTCAACGCTTTCGGGGTGGACACCTGCAGCTGCATAAATATAATCATATTCCTTTGAAAGGCGGGAATTCTCAGCCGAGTCCTCCATTCCCGAGGCTGCCAGCATGACCAGCTTCACGCCCTTTCCGGGAAGCTCTCTGAGCACCTGCTCCCTGTCCTCGTCAAAGGCGCTGTCCGCATAATGGGAGTGTGTATCAAAAATGCCTGTCATTTCTTTTCCTTGTTATCCTTGTTATCCTTGTTATCCTTTTTATCCTTGAAGTATGAGTCCTTTAAGCTTTCGATGAATGAGCTGCTGGGGATAAAGTCATCGCCTGCAGGAGTACCGTCAAGAGAGAGCGGCACAGCAATGGCACTTCCATACTCAAACATATTCCTGATACCGTTCTTGCGGTTTTTATAGTCCGCAGCGGTAACGTCAGACTCTACCATATTTATTACTATGCTGAAGTTGTTGTCGAAGCTGTCTGCGATACGCTTTCCGTCAGACTGATTGACCATTGCCGAGATAACGGCAGCCGAGGTAAATGCTCTCTCATACTCTCCGCCGTCAAACATGAGATAGTTGACGAATGTCTCTATCTGGTCGCTGTTGAGGTACTGCTGGCTTCCGTCGTCCTTGAAGCCTGCAATATCAGCATTCACGGGATAGGTTACGCCGCCGAAGATGTCGCATACCTTCTGGAATGCAGCAGAATCGAACTTCATGTATCTGTCCACTTCGATGTCGAAAACCTTTTCGACAAACTCCTCCGCAGAAGCACCGCCGCCGCTGTTGTAGTTATCGATGATGCTGAGCTGCTGACCGTCAACGAGGGCGATGGAATTTGATGGTATGCCAATGAATACCAGCTGTTTTTTCAGCGGTAAAGAGCGCATGAGCATGAATGTGGGGGGACTGTGCTTCTCGGGTACGTCGAGTATCAGAAGCATGGTGTGGTTGTCCTCAGCGGTTATCTGACCGCTTGTACGCGGAACGGGCTCCGGCGGCTTCTCCACCTTGCCGAATCCGAAATATCGGTAAATACCGTAGGCGATTCCGCCTATGATGATAAGTCCGATAAATATTGTCATAAGGAATGGTAGTGCAACGTGTCCTGTTTTTTTCTTAGCCATTTCTGTGGCTCCTTTCAGTTTTTTTGATTGTTACTGATTTATCGTTCCTGGCATTTTTATAAATCCTGAGCTGATATTAACTGACCGTATAATACTTGTCCCGAAAATATCCGTCAAAAAATGAATAAAAAATGTTTTCCATATTACAAGTTTAAAAAATCTTTGCGGTACTTCGACTATCCACATAGTTTTCCACATTTTCCACACAGCTGAATGAACATTGCATGTTTAAACACAAGATTCAACAGCCTGTTGAAATAGAACGAGCGTTCACGGAGCACAGTGAATAACAGCTCGTTTTTGGCTTAACACGGGCATTTGTGACGTTTCACAAATCCTGCTCTGATCAGTGCTCAGGTCGGCTTTTAACGGTATATCGCCGCTTTTCAACAATGTTAAAAGCCGCTGTCGGAAGCGGATAAAAATGTGGTGAAAGCACCTTTTCACATAAGTTCAAAAATAAATGGAAGATTTATCATGCGTTCCTTGATATTTCTGAAAATGTGTGCTATAATGTTTAGTATGGCATTTCAAAGACGTTTTTCATAAAAACCAGCCTGCGGCGTATCTTCACAATATCAGGTCCGCATTCGTCTATTACGGCGTATACGTCTTCAAGACCGAAGCGGCGTATTTTTCTCCCCTGCCTTGCTGCATAGTTCAGCGTCTGAAAGGTCCCTGATTTGAAAGAACCTTCATTAAAATATGAGATGACCGCAGCGGCGTTATCTGCCATAAAATAGTTCCGCAGCCTGTAAACATCGGGGGAAGTATTTCCGCCTGCTCCCTTTTTTCCGTAAATTATATCGGGATCGGTATTCGTGGTCAGAAGTACATCTGCTCCCCTTTCCACGTCAGCAAGGCTCTCCTTATACAGCGGAGCAAAGCGCTGTGCATGGCGGAGATAAGGCATTACACCGATGAGCTTGATACTGCTGTCGGAGCGCTTCTTGACAAGAATGTACTTTGCCGCCCACAGGTCTGTTCCCTCGGCAAGTCCGCTGATAAAGCTTCGATAGCCGCTCTCAACAGCCATATCGATATATCTCATAAGCATAAGCTGTACAGTGCGGACAGTAATGATCCTGTAAATGGGATTTCCTTTATAGGGCACGATACTGTTTTCGCGGTGTCCTGTAAAGCATAGCGTTGTTTCAATATCACCATGGTAGTCCTCTGCTGCGATAACGGGGACTCCCGAATCCAGTGAGAAAAGCATAGTACACCTCGCTTTTCCAAAATATCATACATGAAAATTATAACATACATCATATTTTATTTCAAGACGTTTTTTGACTTGTAATTAAATTTTAACTTTGCATATAAAGAAAGGAAGGATAACGGAATGAAGCCGTATCTGAAAAGAGCATGGGCTGAGATCTCTCTGCCTAAGCTCAGAAAAAATGTTGATATAATAAGAGGTCTCAACTCTCAGGGAACTGAGATAATGGCAGTGGTCAAGGCTGACGCTTACGGTCACGGCGACGAGCATATCGTCCGCTGTCTCGCCGAGCAGTGCGGTATCAGGTATTTCGCCGTATCAAATCTTGACGAGGCTATTGCTGTAAGAAAATTCGCACCGCAGTCCGAGATACTCATACTGGGCTATACTCCTCCCGAGTACGCCCATGAGATAGCCATGTACAATATCATACAGGGCGTCGTTTCAACAGAATATGCTCAGGAGCTTGTCAGAAACAGCGCAGAGCCTATCCGCTGTCACATCAAGATAGACACGGGTATGGGACGTATCGGTCTGAAGCATGATACTCCCGAGGAGTGTGCAGATGAAATAGAAGCTATGATGAAGATAGAAAAGCTCTCCGTCGAGGGCATTTACACTCACTTCGCCGTTGCCGACAGCGACTCTCCCGACAATATCGCCTATACCGATATGCAGGAGAAATTCATCACCGATACATACGATGTGCTCGTCAGCCGCGGTATAAAGCTCCGTCATCTCCACTTCATGAACAGCGCCGCTACCTGCTACAGAAACAGTTCCCGAAGCACACTTTCCCGTGCAGGCATCATTCTTTACGGTCTGCACCCCGATGTGAGCCTTGAGATACCCGAGGGTCTTGAGCCCCTTATGGAGCTGAAAGCAGTCATCTCCCACGTCAAGACCGTGAAAAAGGGCGACTGCATAAGCTACGGACGTACTTTCGTGGCTGAACACGAGATGCGTATCGCTACTGTCACTATCGGCTATGCCGACGGCTATTCAAGGCTTCTCAGCTCAAAGGGCGAGATACTCGTCCACGGAAAGCGCTGTAAGATAGTAGGCAGAGTCTGCATGGACCAGCTGATGATGGACGTTTCCGACGTTCCTGAGGCAAAGTCAGGCGATATTGTTACTCTTATCGGCACTGACGGAAATGACCGCATCACCGCCGACGACCTCGCGCAGGTCTACGGCACTATCGGATACGAAGTAGTCTGCGGTATCTCAAAACGTGTACCGCGTATCTACATTGATTGATAAATCAAAATTTCGAGCTGAGCCAGCTCGACCGCTTGCCACGTTGTCGCTCGTAAACTCGCTTAATAATATAAGAAATGATATTTGTACATCGCTTACAGCGCGATAAGTACGCCGAGCCAATGAACGGGATTCCAAAGGGACTGTGTTCCTTTGGCGGTGTCCAGAGGCAGCGCCTCTGGTAGGGTGACTCCCCACAGTGTGGGGAGATGTCGTAACGCGACAGAGGGGACGGACCCGATTAGGGGGCCCTGCAAGAGAGGACGTCCCTTAACAGGCGGATAATATCCGCCCCTACAAATATAAAATGATTTAAAGGAGGATAAACATATGACAAAAGCTATGACCATTTCTTATGAGGTGGGCGATAACCTCTACCTCAACCTTACAAATAAATGTCCCTGCGCATGCACCTTCTGCATACGCAACCACGCCGACGGCGCTTATGGCTCAGATCCCCTCTGGCTGGAGCATGAGCCCACTATGGAGGAAATAATCGCAGACCTTAACAAGCGCAAACTCAAAAAGTACCGCGAGATAGTTTTCTGCGGCTACGGCGAACCCACAGAGCGCCTTGACGCTGTTCTCGAAACTGCCGCTTATCTCCGCAGCAGAGAGAACTGTCCCCGTCTGCGTATCAACACTAACGGTCTCGGCGACCTTATCCACGGCAGAAGCATCGCAAAGGAGCTCTGCTATGAGCTGGATACCGTGTCCATAAGCCTCAATGCTCCCACAGAAAAGGACTATATGGCAGTAACCCGCCCTAAGTTCGACAACGCCTTCGAGGCTCTCCAGAAGTTCACCAAGGACTGCGTAAAGGTTGGCAGAGCCGAGGTAATAATGTCAGTCGTTGATGTTATCACACCCGAGCAGATAGAGGCTTCACGTCAGCTTGCCGAAAAGCTGGGCGCTCAACTCCGCGTAAGGACCTTTGATGACTGATATACTGTACAAATTATAACAGCTCGGTTTATGCAGTATTTATGCAGTTATACTATGGAAAAAACTGCGGAAATATGATATAATTATTTATTGAAAGATTTCTCTAATCTGAGATAAGGAGTAATTTCTATGAGTAAAAAAGGTAAAATATTCCTTGCAGCTTCAGTTTCTGCCTCAGTTCTCGCTGTTACAGCCGCTGCGGTGACAATTTTCGTCTGCAAGCGCATTTACGAGAAGAATTATTTCTCGGTCACGGATTAACAGGTCAATATTATTAAGAAGAAGGTTGAATGATATGGAAATCAAATTCACAAAGGCTGCCTCTTTAAAGGCTAAGCCACAGCCAGGCGACAAGCTCGGCTTCGGTCACATCTTTACAGATTATATGCTCGTTATGCCTTACGACGAGGGTCAGGGCTGGCACGATCCTGAGATCAAGCCTTACGCTCCTATCGAGCTCTCACCTGCAGCTATGTGCTTCCACTACGGTCAGGAAGTTTTCGAAGGCTTAAAGGCTTACAGAACTGCTGAAGGCAAGGTTCAGCTCTTCCGTCCTGAGGAAAACTTCAAGAGACTCAACAAGTCCAACGAGAGACTTGTTATCCCACAGCTCCCTGAAGAACTCGGCATGAAGTGCCTTATGGAGCTCCTCAAGGTTGAAAAGGACTGGGTTCCTTCAAAGGAAGGCGAGTCACTCTATATCCGTCCGTTCATCATCGCAGTTGATCCTTTCCTCGGCGTTAAGCCAGGTGAGCACTACCTCTTCATCATCATTCTCTCACCATCAGGCGCTTACTACGAGAGCGGTCTCAACCCTGTAAACATCTACGTTGAGAGCAAGTATGTCCGCGCTGTAAGAGGCGGTATGGGCTTCGCTAAGACAGGCGGCAACTACGCTGCTTCACTTATCGGACAGGACGAAGCTCACAAGCAGAACTACTCACAGGTTCTCTGGCTGGACGGCGTTGAGCAGAAGTACATCGAGGAAGTAGGAGCTATGAATATCTTCTTCGTTATCGACGGCAAGGTAGTAACTCCTATGCTTCAGGGCTCTATCCTCCCAGGTATCACAAGAAAGTCTGCTATCGAGGTTTGCAAGAGCAAGGGTCTCACCGTTGAGGAAAGACGTATCGACATCCAGGAGATCGCTGACGCTTACGACGCAGGCAAGCTCGACGAGGTATTCGGTACAGGTACTGCTGCTGTTATCTCTCCTGTTGGCCACCTCAAGTGGAACGACAAGGTTATGGAGATCAACGGCAACAAGATCGGTAAGATCTCTCAGATGCTCTACGATACAATGACAGGTATCCAGTGGGGCAAGATCGAGGACACATTCAATTGGATCGTTCCTGTTGAATAATTAGATACAGCTTATCAAGGCACTTCCGAAAAGGAAGTGCCTTTTTTGTTCATTGTCACTTCCGTCTGTCAGTACATATAATAAATGTGTCCTCCATAACTACCGCAAGACGGTATCCTACCAAAAGACTTCGGGGGCGTAAACTCTTGTGTTAATAACATTATGCCACACGGCAGATAGGAGTACCTTATGACAAAACCTAAAATACTTATTGCAGGCGGAGATCTGCGGCAGCTATACTGCGCACAGAGCCTTGCCGGTGAATTCAGCATAAAAATAACCGGATTCGACAGGACAGCCGCTGAAGCCTTTCCTGAGCTTAAATACGCAGAGCTGCCAGAGAATAAAAGCTTTGACTGCGCTGTACTTCCCATCCCTGCTTTAAACCATGAGGGATATATTCATACCCCATTTTCATCTGAGATACTGACAGCCGACGCTGTTGACGAATTTCTTTCGGAAAACGGTAAGATCTTCGCAGGCAGGGCAGATGACAGACTGAGGCGAATGCTCCCTCACCGAGAAATAGCAGATTATGTGAACCGTGAGGATTTCTGCCTGAGAAATGCCGTTCCTACAGCAGAGGGAGCTGTTCAGCTTGCCCTTGAGGAACTGCCCGTAACCATCAATGGTTCGGAGGTCCTCATCGTGGGAATGGGAAGAATAGGCTGTGCCCTTGCGGAGATACTCAAAGGCTTCGGCGCAAATGTAACAGCAGCAGTCCATAACCCTCGTGGTGCCGCAAAGGCAAGACTCCACGGAATAAGCCCGATTCCGACAAAACGTCTCAATGGGAACTATATACTGGTGTTCAACACAGTTCCGAAGATGATATTTGACAGAGATATGCTGAGCCGTTTTTCGCCGTCAACGCTGTTCATTGACCTTGCTTCACACCCGGGCGGCATAGACATTAACGCAGCCAGTGAGCTGGGAATAAAAACTGTGACCGCACAAGGTCTACCCGGAAAGACCTCTCCCGTGACCGCAGGAGAAATAATCGGCTCCACTATAAAAGCTATGATAAATGAGGGGAGTGATGACGTTGAGTGATGCACTTAAAGGACTCCGTATCGGATTCGCAATGACAGGCTCATTCTGCACCTTCGGGAGCTGTTTCGCACAGGCTGAAATTCTGACAGAATATGGAGCAGACCTTATTCCGATAATGTCAGAAAATGCCTCATCAGTATCCACACGCTTTGGTACAGCTGAGGAAAACCTTGAAAAGCTGCGAAAAATCACAGGGAAAGACGTAATCACAACAATTTCTGCTGCTGAGCCGATCGGTCCCAAAGGACTTACAGACATAATGGTGGTAGCCCCCTGCACCTCAAACACCGCCGCAAAGCTTGCAGCATCGATCACGGATACGCCTGTGACAATGGCTGTTAAGTCACACCTCAGAAGCGGCAAGCCAGTTGTGCTCGCAATAGCCTCAAACGACTCGCTGATGGGCTCTGCCAAAAACCTCGGAGAGCTGTTCAACCGCAAGAACTATTATTTTGTCCCTATGGTGCAGGACGACTGGATAAATAAGCCTGCCTCCCTTGTTGCTGAGTTCTCAATGCTCCCACAGGCGATAGAGGCAGCTATGAAAGGGATACAGCTCCGCCCCATAATCTACCATGAGCACAGAAAGTGAAAATACTTGACAAAAAGTACCGACTGTGATATAATAAGCAAAAATAGACCATTTTACACTTAAGAGGCTGATAGTATGTATTATAAAAATATAAACATACAACTTAATAAAGGCGATGTATTCCCGACTACGGGGATAGTGCGCCCTTTTTCAGCTTTAGTCAGTTAAAGTAAACTGACATCTTTAGTCTGTAAAAGTAACGATATATCGCGCATTATCTCCTTAACTGCTTTCAAAATTCAGTTTAAGGAGATTTTTTATGTTTAAGATAAGAAAACAGCTTTCAAGGCTGTATTTATCATCGGTAATAAGCAACCTGACTATAACAGGTGCATGGATGGCGATACTCGCCTCACGGGGATTCAGCCTTGTGGAAATAGGCATTTCCGAGACCGTGTTCCACATAACAAGCATTATATTTGAGCTCCCGTCGGGAGTCATGGCGGACGTTTTCGGACGGAAGAAAATGCTCATAGTCAGCAATATCATGTACACCATAGCTACTCTGATAATGATAGCTTCAAACAGCCTTTTCACGGTTTGCCTGTCTGTTGCATTTCATGCCCTGACCTACAATTTTTCCTCGGGTACGGGTGACGCTCTTGCCTATGACTCAATGAAAAAGGCAAGGATACACAGCAAATTTGAACGCTATGAGTCCAATCAGCTCATAATTTACAGAGTCTGCACCGGAATTTCCACACTTTGCGCCGGATTTGCCCTGACAATAGGCTATAAACTCGCCTATGCCACGGACCTGATAGCCTGTGCTGCTCAGTTTACAGTACTTTCTACGCTTACAGAGGTAAACCCAAAGGAAAAAACCGACGAACAGAAAATATTTGCAAAAATAGGTGAATGCTTCAAGGAAAGCTTCAATTTCCTTAAAGAAGCCAAAAAGGTGTGTATGCCGGCGCCAGAACCGCACTGACACGGACTTTCGACCGCACCTTGCCGGACTTAGAACCGCACTCTGCCGGAGTAAAACCGCACTTGAGCGGAAGCCTGCCCGAGAAAACGTCAGACAGGCCCACTCATAT
>SFMO01000101.1 GCA_004554385.1 Ruminococcus flavefaciens | reverse complement strand
GCCTTACCAATTAGATGATTGGGTAATATGGGCTGTAGGAATGGCTATGCAGGGAGAAAAGCGCTTTCCTGCTGATGTAATCTTTAGCAAAACCAACGATGGATACTACGCAGATATTTTATAGATAAGGAGCTGATAGAACATGCCCTACACCGAAGAAAAATACGAAAACGCTATTATACAGCTTTTTGAAGAAATGGGATATACCCATGCCTACGGTCCGGCAATCGACCGTGATTATCGGATTCCGCTGTATATGGATGAGCTAACAGCGGCACTCTATCGGCTCAATCCCACGCTCCCCGATGATGCAATCAGCGATGCGCTCTTTAAGCTCCAGAACTTTGAAAACGGCGAGCTTGTGCAGAAAAACGCTGTATTCATGGACTATCTGCAAAACGGCATTGAAGTCCGCTATACAGACAAAGGCGAGGAACGATCTGCGATCTGTTACCTTGTGGATTACACAAACACGGACAACAACTCCTTTATAGTGGCGAATCAGTGGACGTTCATCGAGAATGACGAGAAGCGCCCCGATGTTCTGCTGTTCATCAACGGTCTGCCTGTGGTGCTGATGGAGCTGAAATCTCCCTCCCGTGAGGAAACGGACGCTTCCGAAGCCTATACGCAGATCAGGAACTATATGCACTCCATTCCCTCCATGTTCATCTATAATGCAATCTGCGTGATGAGCGATCTCTCCGAAAACCGTGCAGGCACGATCACTTCGGGTGAAGATCGCTATATGGAGTGGAAAACAAAGGACGGCAGTTATGAAAATACGCAGTTTGCCCAGTTTGACACGTTCTTTGAGGGTATCTTCACAAAAGATCGTCTTCTCGATATTCTGAAAAACTTTATCCTGTTTTCCAATGAGGGCTTGCAGAGCTACAAGATACTTGCAGGCTATCATCAGTATTTTGCTGTTCGTAAGGCGATTGAATCCACTAAGAAAGCTACTGTCACTGACGGTAAGGGCGGTGTGTTCTGGCATACGCAGGGTTCGGGCAAGTCGCTGTCTATGGTGTTCTATGCCCATTTGCTTCAATCTGCACTTGAAAGCCCGACTATCGTAGTTATTACGGACAGAAATGATCTTGACGATCAGCTCTATTCGCAGTTTGCGAAGTGCAAGGCTTTTCTCCGACAAGAGCCTGTCCACGCAGAGAGCCGTGAACATCTGAAAACGCTCCTTGACGGTCGCAAGGCTAACGGCATTATCTTCACGACAATGCAGAAATTTGAGGAATCGGGCGAACCGTTGTCTGAAAGAAGAAATATCATCGTCATGGCTGATGAAGCCCATAGAGGGCAGTACGGTCTGACCGAAAAAATCAAGATGACTAAGAATGAGGACGGCGAACTTGTTGCCCGTAAGGTAATCGGTACAGCTCGAATTATCCGTGATACGCTCCCGAATGCTACATATATCGGCTTTACGGGTACGCCTATTTCCAGAGAGGACAGAAACACCCGTGAGGTGTTTGGTGACTATATCGACATTTACGATATGACGCAGGCTGTTGAGGACGGTGCAACACGTCCTGTTTACTATGAAAGCCGTGTCATGAAGCTGAAACTCGATGAAAACACGCTGAAACTGATCGACACCGAATATGAGATCATGGCGCAGAATGCTGATGCTGACGTAATAGAGAAAAGCAAGCGTGAGCTTGGACAGATGGAAGCTATCCTCGGTCACGATGATACGATAAAGTCCCTTGTTGACGATATTCTCGATCACTATGAGAGCTATCGTGAGAACCTGCTGACAGGTAAGGCGATGATCGTTGCCTACTCCCGTGCTATCGCTATGAAGATATACAAGCGTATTCTTGAGATTCGTCCGGGCTGGGAAGAAAAAGTCGCTGTGGTCATGACGGCTTCAAACAAAGATCCCGAAGAATGGCACAATATCATCGGAAATAAGCGTCACAAAAGCCGCACAATTGACTGGCAGAAACGTGAAGGCGCAAGAGCAAGAATGCGTATGATGATACGTAAGCTCCTGAAAGATCATCGTTATCCGCCAGAAGGTATGGACGATGCGGTTACTACGGTTATGCAGCAATGTGAGCTATGGGCGGATAATATCATGAACATATAATTGTAAAGATGTATTATTATTGGAGGAACCGGAATGAAACTCGGCAAAATAGAAGAAGTTGATATCAGAAAAGTATGGGCGCATGAACAATATGACTTCTCAAAGTGGCTGGCTGAAGACGAGAATATAAAAGCACTCGGAGAAGTTCTGAATCTATCGCTATCCGACGTAAACACCGAGCAGTTCGTT
>SFMO01000100.1 GCA_004554385.1 Ruminococcus flavefaciens | reverse complement strand
GAAAGGTCGGTAATTCTATCAAAATTACCGACCTTTTATGTGAAATCACGCAAATTTTGATAGAATTGAATACCCCTGTTTGAGCCAAGCCGCGCCAAACAGGGGTATTCATTTTCACTTCTAAATTATTGACCCAAAGAAATGGGGTATTCAAATTTCCTCAGGGGTATTCATTTTCGCTCTATAACCATAGGGATAGTTGTATCCCGGCAGTTATATGCCTTTTGCCATAACATCGCAGAAATCATTACTGCTATGAATTCACCAAAAAGCGCTTTTTTCATCTATTCATGCTATCATTATTCTGACAAATATTTTGTCAGAATAATGATAGCACTTCACGCCGATATCGTTCTTAGTTATGAGAAGCACCTGAGTTGCGGTATGTCTTCGCTAAACATTATGGTATCCTTTTACTATTGGGAAACTAGTTTAGAGAAACAGCCCAACTATTGATGCAATAGCAGCAATCACTGCAGAAATCGCGCCAATCATAATGAATGTATGGTCACTTTTATTCTTATCCAGCAAGTTATTAACACTTGTCTGAATGCCGTCTGCTTTCACAGCCAGATCTGCTTTTGCATAAGAGATGCTGTCACGTAATTCGCGTGCATTGTTTGTGTTCTGCAGACGCAGTTCATCTAAAGATTTCTGTACCGATAACGAATACTCTACAATCTGGGTTCGAACTGCCTCAACATATTCAGAAACACTCTTTACTGTCTGTGCATTACTGTCCAGCACCTTTGCAATCACTGTATCATTGCACTTTGTTATAAGGTCTATGGCAGATTCGTTGCTGTCTAAAACGGCTTTCTGTGTATCAGCAAGTTTGTCTGACACCAGTTGGGCAGTCTGCTTATTACTTTCGATGATCTGTGCGCACAGAGTCTCCACCTTATCAGCTGATTTTGTCAGTTCACCAGTGTACTCGGTCAGCTCTTTGCGTAATTGCTCCATGTTAACCGCCGAGGCTTTAACATTTTCACTTATGATTTTTATTTCAGCCAGTCTATCGACGACTTCTTTAAAGTTATCTACTGCAAGCTGAAGTTCTCTCAATGCTTCGTTAGCCATTTTGCCCCTCCTATGCTTGTCTTTATTTCTTTTGTCATCCCATTTAACAGCCAAAACGAAGAATAGCTATCCTCGTAGAGCTCATTGACTCTCCATGCCAAATCTGGGAACTCCTTTATAATGACTTCTGTAAAGCTGCTTATGACTTCGTCGCCCACAAAGTCTTTATTCGCATAGATTGTATCAACTATGTTCTGCAGTATTGTTTCGCCACTTTCTGCTGTTTTTGGATTGTTATATATGTCAGCCACAGCTGCAGAAAATATTTCGGAATCAATAGTTGTATTGAATCTTCCTGACAATGCGCCCGATAAAACATATATAAGGTTCAAACCAGTACATCTGTCGTAACTTTCCCGGTATCTTGCAGCAACGTCCCTTAATTGAGCAAACTCTTCAGCCGACAGGTATACCCGTTGCTTGTCTTCCTCAGTTGCTGGTTTGTACAGAAGTTCAAACCACTCAGGCCAGTCTGCGTCTCCGCTCACTATGTAATCAATACGAATGCTGGACTCATTGATAGCAGTGAGATTGTGAATTGTTCCCCTAACACATGATTAATTATTGCTTGTGGATGTTTATTTCGGTACTGCTCCACCAGTTTTTCAATCGCTTCTATCGTGTTTAATGGTGTGCCATATAGAAACACAGGATTATATATATCAGTTGAGGAACATATACAAGTATCCTTCTAAATTTTCAAATTTGCTACTATCAATTTCAATTCCTGAATGTCTTACTATTTCTTCGTAAAATGATATGGCTCTTTCTGTTTCATCAAACAAGAAATTCAAATAGTCCTCTACTGAGCTAAATTCTTCCATGCGATACCAACGCACATGCTCGTTTATTTCATTTAGTAAATCTGTTTTTGAAATCATCCAACAAGTTGATCTCAAACTAATATATTCGTTAACAGCTGAATTGTACCTTGCTTTATCTTCTGGCAATAATTTTTCATATGGAAAATCCAAATAGTCCGTATACACTGAAAGTGGTGCAGAAATCTCTTTAAGTCTTTTTAATCTACACAAAATCCACTTATTTTGGATCATCGTCAGAAATTCATCCCAAGTCATTAACTGAATGTTAGAATACTTAGCAGCTTCAATGGCTCCTGATTGAAATCCTGATTTTGAAATCAACAAACCCAGCGAAGCACCTGAGTCCGAAACCACTGTTCTAAAAGCATGTATTTTTTCTTTTGGAACAGGAGTATCCCAGAACTTACACTCACAGACTATTTTTTTGACCAATTCATCGGGAGATTCAACCAGCACATCAACTTCTACTGTGCCTCTGGCAGTGTTGATTGTACACGGACTTTTCGCATAATAGTCAGCTTGATTTAAAAAGCGCGCAACTTGGTCTTGTAAATCTCTCCAGCTTGTTGGTTCCGTGTTAGAAAACTTAAGTTTCATTTTCCTGCCCCATATTTCAATTATTTTCTGTATTGTAACATCAAAAAAGAAGAACGTAAATTACATAAACAACTAGTCGAAACCCAAATAACGCAATAATGCCTTGGTGGAAATTACTCCACCGGGGCATTCTGCATATTGTATTGTTCTTTTTAGCCGCTTCGTGTTCTTCGTGTGTTGCACTTGTATCGTCTAAGAGGGTAGAAAGTTCTTTTCTTGGGTCTTCCATTCTCTTATGCCAACCGTTAGCCCCTATAATGCTTTAGCCTTCATATATTTATATTTCTTTATACGCATTGTTAATAAACAACTTGTTAAGTTCTTTTGCATATATTGCGTTGCTAATTATAAACTTCCCATCATCGAAGTCCAGCTTGTCCTATTCATAGAATGCTTGGTAGAAGAACGGTTCATCTTTTAGCATTTCAGGCAAATAATAGGTGAGCAACTTAGTAAGCCCTTCAACGTATTCTTGCTTTTCGGCGAATTTTTCATCTGTGTTAATGCCGCCCTCGCTGTTGATAAGCTTATAGAATCGACTGTTATACTTTTCAAGGGAGGCCATCAGGCTTTGGTATTTGTGCGTATGGGATTGGTCAGAGAAAACAACCGCGATATGGGTTTCGAGTTCATGAATGATATCGGTCTTGTCTTTTCTGCCTCCAACCTCCATTTTAAGTCCGTTGTTGACTTTGTATGAGGAGTCGTCCATGTGATCGCCCAGGAGATGAATATAGTAAATTAGAGCACAAAAGCTTTCTTTCTGCTTTTCATTCCCGGCAAAGTCGAAAACTGCGTCTGCGGTGTTTAAAAGGATCTGCTCACGGAGCTCACGTTTCTCTGTGGGCAAACTATTATTTGTCGACCGCCAGCCTCTATGTGTGTATGACCTGTGCGTGGTGCCCGAAGCATCGAAAGATATTTCATTAATGTTCTTGGGTATGCCTTTCACGCCAAAATGGAGAAGCTTATCCAGATCGCGCTGGCCCTTACTATTGAATTGATCGATACATAGATAGGACGCGCTTTCAAGTGCTTCCAACTTCTCTGTTATACCTGGATCGTTGTCAACCTCCTTGAAGTGTTTAAACAACGCCTCTAGCATATACTTGTCATGGTCTTTTCGCTCATATGCGCTGACTTCGGATTGCAGGCACTCAACAACGATGACCCCGCACAGGAACAGAAGCAGTATTGTTCGAAACAATCGCCGTACCATATCAGCTCACCTGCTCAAACTGCACAATGTCCGAAATAATCGGAAGGTGTATGTACTTACAAACATTAAATACCACATTTTGAGACACATTGTCGGATCCGCTATTTTCTATGATTTCGATCTCAACTACCGATTTTTCGCTCCACGCCTGGTCACTGATTTTCTTGCTTTCAAAGGTTGCAGTAAAGGAATCAAAGTCAGTAGTGGGCCGATCGACTTTCTTGATAGTCCAGTCGGTATATTTTGTGGTTTTTCCTGCTTCCGTAACTGAAACCACAATCGTAGAATTCACCGAGAGGCAAGCTGCAGGTAGTGTAAGCGTGTCTTTCTCGAAAGATGCTTCTATACCAATTTTTTTCGGGCTGAAGGAGTATTTGTTTTCAAGCTGCTCTGAAAGAAACGCAATATGATCGTCCCCACGCAGTATTCCATCAATCTTAACTTTTTCGCTGTCGCTGATTTCAAGCTTATCTGCGATTGCGAACAAAATGTCGAGGTTTAATACTAACGGTTCATATACCGGGGCAAGCTCAGTTTTACGCTGCTTGTGGAGCGCCTTGTTATACTCTTTCGCAGAAGCATTCTCTTCCTTTGCTGTCTTTTTCTCTTCACCCTTTAAGGATTTTACATCTGGATGGGGTAACGCTACTTCTTGCACTTCAGAAAGGTATGTTTCGTTTTGCTTCCGTTGCTCACCGATGAGCTCTGTAACGTTATTTAGCGTAAGATCATAAGCCTTTTTGAGAAAATTGGTATTATTTGTTCTGTTGAATAGGTCAATATAGGTCTGGGCAGCAAAGCAGCGGAGCGCCCACTCATCTCGTTCTGTGTTTTCACAAAGCAGTTGAAGGAGGCGTTCTGCTTCCGCTATATACTGCTTTTCATCATATACCTCGCTAGCAGCAACAATGGCATTGGGAATTGCCTGCGCAAAGTAATAGTCTTTTCGGAAAATATCTGCTTGAAGGTTTTCATATGTACGAATTGCGCTTAGACATTTTCCGTAGTCTCCACCTTCATAGTAACAGTTTGCCAACTCCAGCCAATAGAGTCCAAATGCCTCATAGGTTGCTTTCTCAGACTCAAGGAACTGAGTTTTCTCGAAGTTGTTTGTTTTATTCTGGCACTCAACAAAGTTTTTTACAGAGGTTTCGTTGAGAGCAAGTTCTCCAGGAAGGTTGTCCTCACGAACAATTTCTATCATGAAGGTGAAAGCACGCTTTCGGCTATCATGAAGGTTCGCAGCTTCCTCGTCGTCAAGCTCCCAGCCGTCCTTCATATACTGAAGGTCAATTTCTGCGTTATATGACTTATAGCTGCTATATGAGTCAACAGCCATGTAAGCAACGGATGCCGCCAGCTTCTTTATGTCGAAGGAAGAAACTGCGCTTAGCAGGGCAACGGGATTGGGCATGGATTCCTTAAGAGCCTTCGCCTTATTTTGATCATAAATATACTGAAGACGATCTCGCTTTACAGAAATCATCCTATATCTTTCAATAATGTCCAGGAGGCTGCTCATATGGCTTTCGGTCAGCTCATTAACCTTATCAGGATTCGTGTTATTTATGAGAGAATCGTAGGCCTCTTCAAGAAAAAGCCTGCTATTTTTAGATTCGTTTATCTCCCTGGAAAGAACTGCCAGATAGTTCAGCATCGCAATGGAGTTCTTTTGAACCTCATCAAGAGTTAATTCCTCCCCGGCAATATCAGTACTCTCTTCGTGAGTAGCATTAGGCAAATCCTCTACATTATCCGCAGGAACGACAGACTGGTCATCAGGATGGGAAGTCTCAGCAACTTCCTGATCATTTCCAGCCTCTAACTCGTTGCTGGGCTCCAGCTCGCAGCCCGGCAGGGTTATAATAATAATAAAAGATAGAAGCATTGCAATTAACCGCGTACTAGTTCTTTTGTGCTTATTATTTTTCATTCTTTTTTCCCCATTCGATGTATGTTTTCGGCGGATTTCGATTTCATTCTGTTAAGGCTTATTCCGTTGAAGCCAAACGCGTACTGAACATTGTCATTATTTGCCTCTTTCGACAAATAGCCAGTATTATAAAAAGATTGTATCATCATAAATGCGAATATACAATGTTAGAATAGCTTGATCCTCAATTCAGGTGCGCATCTGCAATGTAATTCTATTTATACTTTTCAGATAGGGATAGCAACTCCTGCTTATAATCCTCACGCACATTGTCCGGTGACAGGATTTCAACCGCCGTACCAAACCCAAATACCCAAGCAAAGAACTGCGGAGAAACGGCTACATCGACACTGATGGCGAAATGACTTTCATCGGATGCCAGTATCATTGTGTCCCTTCCGAACCGGTCGATGACAGGCCCAACAAGGCTGTTTTCAAAGCGCAGTCGTACAGTCTGTACTTCGCCGGTAAACATGCCGAATACTTTCTTGGAGTATTGGGACATGTCGATCTTGCTGAATTCTTCTTTGCCATCGCGGGGCTGATCGATGGCGGATATCGCTGTCATCTTATCAACCCGATAATGCTTCAGCTTTCCTGCGGCGGTATCATACCCGAGCATGTAATAATTTTCGTCATCCCACATCAGAGAGAGCGGGCTGATTTCGTACCACGCACCGTCTTTGCGGAACTTTCGCTCCTTAGTGATGGTGTAATCGTAATAGCGGAAGCGAATGACCTTGTCCTGCGTAATGGCCGTAGAAATTTCGTCGACGTTATAATAAACGCTCTCGTTCATGCTCTTTACGCGATTTCGGACGTAGACCTGGCGCTGCAGGAGCTGGGCATCATAAGCACTTGCCAGGCCTTCGATCTTTTTGATAAGACTGAGGGTCTTTTTTTCTGTAATGAACTTCGAGGACTGGACGCTGTCCACAAGGAGCTTCAGCTCGGGCACTTCAAAGTCGCGGCTGCCAACGTAATACCCGGTAGTCTTTCCGCGAGCCTGAATAATGTCAAGGCCGAACAGGCGCAGGGCCTCCATGTCATCATACAGCGTTTTGCGCTCCGCCTTAATGTCATGGCGGGCAAGTTCGTCAATCATCTGCTGAATAGAGATTGGATGCTTCTCATCGGACTTCTGCAGCAGGTACTGCATCAAATATAAAAGCTTTAGTTTCTGATTTGCAGATTTTGGCATAGCGGCCTCCTAACTTATCCAAGCTCATCTTTCACGGCTTCGATAAAATCTTCATAGGAGTCGTAGTCCTCGGGCTCAATGAAATATTCCTGCGCCAGTGCGGAGATGCTATCAGGAATAGCGGATATCCAGGCTTCCTTTTCGGCAGCAGCTTCCTGGTATTCTTCCTCGGTATCGTAATCGTCCGGGTCGAGGCCGATCTCGTCGCCGTAGTACTGATCACGCCAACCATCATCAGAATCGTCGTCCTCGTGACTGTCTCTCTTTTCGTCATCCCCCATCATCTTCTGGAGGAAATCGAACTCCGTAGCCTGCTCAAAGATATCAAGATCGCCGTCGCCGTTGAAATCAAACATGCTTCCGAATATGCCATTAGACATTACAAACACTCCCTTTAAAATATATCACAGATTTACTGTATAATAAAGTGGATAATAGATTAACTGTCCACTGCTGGAGTTCCTGTAACCCTGTTCCCTTCTACCAGCATAATCAGCATAACAAATTGAGTGTCCAATAAAACGTATAATGGTGGGGCTTCTCGGATTTAGTACAGAGTCCACCAATAATCGAAGAGTCTGCGGAATGATTACCCTTAACGGGTATGCCTTTATAATGCCGCACTCGCTTGCTGGTTTGTCGTTTTATCCAGCGCTGGCAGTTCTGCGCTTTCTTGCTTTGCTTATATTCATGTTTTTCTGCGTTAAGCAGATCGCGTCAGAATGCAGCGGCCATTTATAATTTTTTCTCATAGCTTAATCTTCGTCATCGTCTGTCCCTTCGATGTGACATACCCTTTGCATCACCCGTGAATTCAAACAGCAGCGCGAACTTTACGCTCTCGCCGATATCGCTCTTCTCCACAAGCACACCGTTGGCATCGTCATCCTCCTGGAGAATATCTGTTCTGAACCATTCGGGGATCAGCGCGATTTCCAGATCACCGGAGTAGCCGTTATTGGCATTGGTGCGGAAATACACGATATCGTCCGCATAAAACGGAGACGTCTCGCCCTGCGCCTCAAGGCTAATACTCACCGCACCGGGGACGGGCTTGGGAGTTCCGTAGCTGTAGGTAGTAACACCGTCAACCACGGTTTCGGCCAGAATAGCCGCATGGACATTTTTCAGACCGTATTTGACTTTGTTAGGCATTGTCTTTTACCTCCATATCGAAATAATAAAGGACTTCATAGAGCTGTTCGCTCTCGATCCAGGTTTCAGACCTGTTATAAAAAATGCCGTGCCTATCAAGCACAGCTTCGACTCTCTGCTCCGCCGTCAGGTCTTTACGGTCGGTGTACAGCTCTATGTGGACTTCATTAACCTTGAAATATGCGCGGTTATCTGCAGCAAAGTTGTTATTTGCCGGAATGAGATATAGCAAATACGGAAGCTGTGGGGCTTCTCCCTCAGCAAAGTGATCATATGCAGATGGCAGCGCTATTTCAGAGATAATCGAAAGAAGCTCATCCATTGCGTAGCATCCTTTCTATATCATTTTCGAGCTGCTCGGCCCCTTTCGCTTCAGCCTCGCTGATATGTGGAAATGCTCTGGTGCGCCCGCCTTGATGCAGGCCGTGACCATATTCGAGCAAGTGGGCAAGCTGATATCTATTGCGGGAATAAACAGTCAGTTCCAACTTCGTGGACGTTTCATTAACCTTCTTGACCGACCAGCTCTTTGCATAATCGCCGGATCGAGCGGGAGCGGTAGCTTTGATCTCTTGACGTACCGTCTTTCCAGCGGAATTGACTGCCTTTTTCATGCCTTCCGCCGTAACAGATGCGTATTCTTCCATCTGCTTCATGACCTCTGAAGCCAAGTTTCCAATGGATACTTTTCTCGCCATATTAGCGCCTCGCTTTCTGGCACCTGAGCTTCACCGCTTTGCGCTTGTTGTTCAGATGATCAACCGAGAGAATATCGTAACGCTCTCCGTTGTATATGACCCGATATCTCAATGGCGTAATAGCAGAGGTTAACTCGCAATAACGTACTGTGAAGTCTGCCTTCATGTTATCCACTGTGATACCGGCATCATCAGCTTCCTGCCCGGTTTCTCCGCTTAGCGTTGCAGCACAGGAATAGTATTCATATAAACCGCTGCTGTTGCTTGCGCTATTTTCAAAAGAAAGCCTATCTGCCGAAGTTGAAGAGATTATTGATTTCTATTTTGCTTACTATTCTGGAAGAGCCGAGAATGGCCAGGTAGTTGAAAAAGGAGATAGTAGTTTTATTCAGAACCCTGGCGACAGATTAGCGGCCAGAAGAACAATACTAAGATATCCGGTTTCCGTTCTCGCCAAAAAGCGTTTTGTTGTATACGACAAGGAGCATGATACGGTCAGCGTGAATTCATTGCTGGCTAATGACCGACAGCACATTAACGCAGCGTATGTCCGAAGCCGGTGTAAGGAATTGCTAGATAAGTACTACTATACCGCTGAGTAGTGTCGTATTTCTAAGCTTAGTACTAATAAGGAATAATTGAAATAAAAAGCACGAAATCATAGCAGTAATGAAAATCGACGAAGTATCAACGGGAAAAAACGAAGTTGCAACGGAAATAATTATTTCCCGGTGACTCGGTCAAAGTTACAACGGGAGCGTTATTACCGGTTGCCCCGTACTCGAAGTTACAACGGGAACCTCTGTAGAAAACTGAATAAACAGAAAAAGCCCGCCCCGGAAATGACTCCAGGACGGGCTCTGTTATGCCTGCGGAAGCCGAAAACCCTTGAATATCAAGGATTTCAGGCAAAAAGAAAATGCACGGTAATTCTATCAAAATTACCGTGCATTGGTGGTTGCGGAGGAGGGATTTGAACCCACGACCTTCGGGTTATGAGCCCGACGAGCTACCGGACTGCTCCACTCCGCGATATCCGTGCTCCTTAAAGCTCATATATAATACCACACGATGCCGCGCAAGTCAATACCCCCGG
>SFMO01000099.1 GCA_004554385.1 Ruminococcus flavefaciens | reverse complement strand
GCCTTACCAATTAGATGATTGGGTAATATGGGCTGTAGGAATGGCTATGCAGGGAGAAAAGCGCTTTCCTGCTGATGTAATCTTTAGCAAAACCAACGATGGATACTACGCAGATATTTTATAGATAAGGAGCTGATAGAATATGCCCTACACCGAAGAAAAATACGAAAACGCTATCATACAGCTATTCGAGGAAATGGGCTACACCCACGCCTACGGTCCGGCAATCGACCGTGACTATAAGACACCGCTGTATATGGACGAGCTGACGGCGGCACTCTATCGGCTCAACCCCACGCTCCCCGATGATGCGATCAGCGATGTACTCTTTAAGCTCCAGAACTTTGAAAATGGCGAGCTGGTGCAGAAAAACGCTGTGTTTATGGACTATTTGCAAAACGGCATTGAAGTCCGCTACACCGACAAAGGCGAGGAACGCTCCGCGATTTGCTATCTTGTGGACTACGCAAGCACGGACAACAACTCATTTATCGTGGCAAATCAGTGGACTTTCATCGAGAATGACGAGAAACGCCCCGATGTCCTTCTGTTCATCAACGGTCTGCCTGTGGTGCTTATGGAGCTGAAATCTCCGTCCCGTGAGGAAACCGATGCTTCCGAAGCCTATACGCAGATCAGAAACTATATGCACTCCATTCCGTCTATGTTCATCTATAATGCTATCTGTGTGATGAGTGACCTCTCGGAGAACCGCGCAGGCACGATCACTTCGGGCGAGGATCGCTATATGGAGTGGAAAACAAAGGACGGCAGCTATGAAAATACGCAGTTCGCCCAGTTTGACACATTCTTTGAGGGTATCTTCACGAAAGACCGTCTGCTCGATATTCTGAAAAACTTTATCCTGTTCTCCAACGAGGGTTTGCAGAGCTACAAGATACTTGCAGGCTATCATCAGTATTTCGCCGTTCGTAAAGCTATTGAATCCACGAAAAAGGCTACTGTCACCGACGGTAAGGGCGGTGTATTCTGGCATACGCAGGGTTCGGGTAAGTCGCTGTCTATGGTGTTCTATGCCCATTTACTGCAATCTGCTCTTGAAAGCCCGACTATTGTTGTTATCACGGACAGAAACGATCTTGACGATCAGCTCTATTCGCAGTTTGCGAAGTGTAAGGCATTTCTCCGACAGGAGCCGGTACAAGCCGAAAGCCGTGAACACCTTAAAACACTCCTTGACGGTCGCAAGGCAAACGGCATTATCTTCACGACAATGCAGAAGTTTGAGGAATCGGGCGAACCGCTGTCTGAGCGCAGAAATATCATCGTCATGGCTGATGAAGCTCATAGAGGACAGTACGGTCTGACAGAAAAAATCAAGATGACAAAGAATGAGGACGGCGAACTTGTTGCCCGTAAGGTCATCGGCACGGCTCGAGTTATCCGTGATACGCTCCCGAACGCTACATATATCGGCTTTACGGGTACTCCTATTTCCAGAGAGGACAGAAACACCCGTGAAGTGTTCGGTGACTATATCGACATTTACGATATGACGCAGGCAGTCGAGGACGGTGCTACTCGTCCTGTTTACTACGAGAGCCGTGTCATGAAACTGAAACTCGATGAAAGCACCCTGAAACTGATAGATACCGAATATGAGATCATGGCACAGAATGCCGATGCCGATGTGATAGAGAAAAGCAAGCGTGAGCTTGGATAGATGGAAGCTATCCTCGGTCACGATGATACGATAAAGTCCCTTGTTGACGATATTCTCGATCATTATGAGAGCTATCGTGAGAACCTGCTGACAGGTAAGGCGATGATCGTTGCCTACTCCCGTGCTATTGCTATGAAGATATACAAGCGTATCCTTGAGATTCGTCCGGGCTGGGAAGAAAAGGTCGCTGTGGTCATGACGGCTTCTAACAAAGATCCGGAGGAATGGCACGGTATCATCGGCAACAAGCGTCACAAAGAGGAGCTTGCTACAAAATTTAAGGACAATGACAGTCCGCTGAAAATCGCTATCGTGGTTGATATGTGGCTGACAGGCTTTGATGTACCGTCCCTTGCGACGATGTATGTCTATAAGCCGATGATGGGATATAATCTGATGCAGGCTATCGCCCGTGTTAACAGAGTGTTCCGTGACAAGGAAGGCGGTCTGGTCGTTGATTATGTCGGCATAGCAGGCGCATTGAAGCAGGCTATGAACGATTATACCGTTCGTGACAAGAAGAACTACGGCAACACCGATATTGCAAAGGTCGCTTATCCGAAGTTTCAGGAGAAACTGCAAGTCTGTCGAGATCTGCTCCATGAATATGATTATTCCGCATTTTTTGGCGGTAATGAGCTGACAGCAGGACGCACGATCACAGGTGCAGTCAACTTCCTCATGGACAGAAAGAGGGAGAAAGACAGAGAAAGCTACACGAAAGAAGCTCTGCTGCTGAAACAGGCACTCTCGCTGTGCTCCTCAATCGCTGAGGAAGATGAGCGTGAAGAAGCTGCTTTCTTTGAAGCTGTCCGTGTCCTGCTGATGCGTATTCTCAATCAGGGCGGCGGTGGCAAGAAGCTCTCGCTCCCTGAGATAAACGCCAAAATCAATGAGCTGTTGAAGCAGAGTATTAAGAGTGACGGTGTTATCAATCTTTTCTCAGACAAGGAACAGGACTTCTCCCTGTTTGATCCGAAATTCTTGGAGGAAATCTCTAGGATGAAGGAAAAGAACCTTGCTGTTGAGCTACTGAAACGCCTGATCGCTGAACAGGTGCATATCTATAAGCGGACAAACCTCGTAAAATCCGAGAAATTCAGCGAAATCATGCAGAGTGCTATGAATCGCTATCTCAACGGTATGCTGACCAATGAGGAAGTTATACAGGAGATGCTCAATCTTGCAAAGCAGATCAGAGAAGCCCAAAAAGCAGGTGAAGATCTCGGCCTGACTGCCGATGAACTGGCTTTCTATGATGCACTTACCAAACCGCAGGCGATAAAAGACTTCTATGAGAATGAGGAGCTTATCGCTATTACAAAGGAGCTTGCCGATACGCTCCGAAGGAGCCGCACCGTTGACTGGCAGAAACGCGAAGGTGCAAGAGCAAGAATGCGTATGATGATACGCAAGCTCCTGAAAGCTCATCGTTATCCGCCAGAAGGTATGGACGATGCGGTTACTACGGTTATGCAGCAGTGTGAGCTGTGGGCGGACAATATCATGAGTTTATGATATCGAGAGCTTTATGATATTATACAGACGTATAGTATATTAAGAGGTGATAATTGATATGAG
>SFMO01000098.1 GCA_004554385.1 Ruminococcus flavefaciens | reverse complement strand
GGATATACCGACCTTAGACGCTCCATAGACGGACTTGCAACGATTGTTCAAGCGCAGCTGCAGCTTGATCCGTACAGCACGGCATTGTTTCTGTTCTGCGGCAGACGATGCGACCGCATAAAAGGATTGCTCTGGGAAGGTGACGGTTTTCTGCTTCTGTACAAAAGACTCGACAATGGCAAATTCCAATGGCCGCGCAACGAAACAGAAGCGTTATTGCTGACAACACAACAAAGACGTTGGCTCCTGGAAGGGCTCAAAATCGAGCAGCCTAAAGCAATACAGGAAGGCCGCAGGAGCGCCGTTTATTAGGAGCATTTTTATGTGCAAATTCTCCGATTTCACTTGATTTTTCGGCGATTTTGTGCTATAATAGTTGTAGTACAAATTGAGCGGAGGAGTGCAGTATGAACGTGCGTATCTCATCAAAAGATAATCAGTCGCTGGCACAGGAAAATGCTGCGCTACGAAATGAAGTGAATATTCTCAAAGAACAGCTTGCTCTTTTGCAGGAACAGTTTGACTGGCTGAAAAAGCAGGTTTTCGGCAGAAAGACCGAACAGACCTCTGTCATCATGGATGGCAGCACACAGCTTTCACTGTTTCCGGATGAAAAAGAACAGGCTGTTTTTGCACCTGAGAAAACGGTAACTGTTCCTGAGCATCAGCGTAAAGCAAGGCGCACACATGATGAGTGGATGAAAAAACTGCCAATAGAGGAAATAGTACATAAGGAAGAAAATCTGGTATGTGACATCTGCGGTTCCCCCATGAACGTAATCGGCAAAGTGAAACTGTATGACGAGCTGGTTTATCAACCCGCACAGGTTTATGTTCGCCGTCACTATGCGGAAAACTATATGTGTACCAATTGCGTGCAGAATTCCGAAAATGAAGCAGATTCTTACGAAATTGAAAAATGCTATATTCGCTGCGCTGATTATCCAAAGCCGATGATACCGCACAACTTTTGTTCCCCGGAATTATCTGCGCATATTATCTATGAAAAGTTTGCAAAAGCAGTTCCGCTGTACCGGCAGGAAAAGGACTTCACCTCCAAGGGTATTTCTCTTCTCAGAGCCACTATGTCTGAATGGGTTTGTACAATAGCGGAGCGCTGGTGCCTGCCGATTCTTGAAGAGATGCACAAACAGCTGATCTTGCTTGGGATTATCCATGGCGATGAGACTGTGCTTCAGGTGCTGCATGAAACGGATAGGAAAGCTACAACCGATTCTCGAATGTGGGTCTACTGCAATGGCAAAATGAATGACCGCAGTATCATTATTTTTGAATACCAGCAAACGAGAGGAGGCATTCATCCGGCTAAGTTTCTCAAAGGGTTTAAAGGTTTTCTGATATGTGACGGTTACGATGCATACAACGCTGTGGTCGGCACAAAACGATGCGGCTGCTGGACGCACACAAGAAGGCGTTTTGCAGAAGCCTTGCCAAAGGACAAATCCGCCTACAGCACATCTGTTGCAGCAAAAGCTGTGGACTTCTGCAACAGAATCTACCATGAAGAAGGATTACTGGCAGATTTGACTGCTGAAGAAAGATATGAACAGCGTCTTGTGAAGGTGAAGCCCTTGCTGGATGCTTTCTTCTCGTGGCTTGAAGAACAAAACATCAGCGGAAAAGGCAAGCTGGCTAAGGCTGTGAGATATGCGCTGAATGAAAAGAAGTATCTCTACACCTTTTTAGAGGACGGGAATGTCCCAATCGACAACAATCGCGCGGAGAATGCGATCAGACCATTCGCAGTCGGCCGCAAAAACTGGCTGTTCAACAATACTGAGCGCGGCGCAAAATGCAGTGCGATTCTATATTCGCTCATTTCCACAGCTCAGGCTAACGGATTGGATGCCGAGAAGTATCTGACTGAGCTGTTTTCACAACCGCCCGGCACAATACTGCTGCCGTGGAAGGATTAATAGCCCCTTACCTCGCCGTGTTATCCGGCGAGGTTTTTATTTTTTGTTGGGAACGGGGGATTATTTTACGCTTACTTGCTGTTAAATAACTTTAGGGCAGCTTGCTTTTAAACCGTTCAGTAAAGGTAAAAATCACCTCTGATTTTTTAATAATCAGAGGTGATTTTTTAAGGTCATACCGCACAACGATTAGCGAGTTTATGACTTGCAAAGTCTTTTGATGTGCTTTGTGCGGTGTTGATTTATTGCATTGCTATAAATATTTTTAATCCTCAATACCAAATCTTGCTTTTGCTTTTTCTTTAGCGTCAGGCTCATATTTCAGAATGATTTTTTCAATTTCAGGGTCATTGGTAAGTCCGAAAAGAATTTTAAGGTAAAGAAGTGCCTCGGTTGTATCATTATTTTCAAGTGCATTGTTTGCAAGCTGTGCGGCAATGCTGACAAGAACCTCATTTGGACCTCTTTGAACGTCATACTTCTTGAACACTCTGTCGATATCAGCTTCTGTCGGAGGTTTCAGTTCCTTATGAGTACGCTGTGCAATGTTTCTTAATTCCATCTCTACAGCAGGGTGAGGTGCAAAAAGCAAACTTGAATAATAGAAAACAGCAGCACTGTCAAAATCACCGATATTGAAGCAATAGAAACCCAGATTGCAGTAACAGCGTGAAATAGCATAAGGCGATGACGCAACCTTCAGTGTTTCTTTAGTGATTGATAAAAGCTCATCATTTTTTCCCATAAGCTTATACGCTTCTGCAAGCTCAAATTTTGCACCGCAGTCAATCTCATTGTATTCCATGGCCTTATTAAGAACCTTGATCGCTTCATCGAAGTCATGACAATCAACTAGGAGATAACCATAAGTTGAAATCATGGAAACGAAATCAAAAGGAGCAATTTGCAGTACCTTTTCAGGCTTGAGAAGAAATTGATAAACGTTTTCTTCAAATTTATTTCTCAGGCTGACAAATTTGCTTTTTTCGTCCTCCTGATAAACTGAAATAATCTTTTCATAAAGAGCTTTTGCCATTTCTCTTGCTTCATCTTTTTTATTTTCTTTTATTAATGCTCTTAGTTCATTATAATATGTATCAAGACGTTTTCCGTTTATGTAAACATAATTTTCAATCTTCTTTTTTTCTGAGTCAGGCATTATTTCAAAAACCAATTCAGCAGCAGCGTTTGCACCCTCTCTATTGCCTTCTGCCATCATTTTTTCGCTTTCACTTATAAGAAAAGCTCTGTCTTTTT
>SFMO01000097.1 GCA_004554385.1 Ruminococcus flavefaciens | reverse complement strand
GAAATCATCCTGGAAGATAGGTAACAGTTATGATCTCAAAATGATTCTTTCTGCACCGTATCAGTCCGTCTCTCTGCATTTTACTGAGTTCATTGGAAAGCACAGACCGTTCCACATTGAGGTAGTCTGCAAGCTGCTGACGGTCAAAGGGTATATCAAACTCACGGGAATGCTTTTGAACCGATATGGTGTTCAGATACGCCATGATACGTCCACGCACCTGTCTCGGGGCAGTATGAAAGCTCCGGCTCGATAGGTGCAGATTTTTTCTTGTGGTGATAGTCAGAAGATTTGCAAGAAGTCTTGAACTTATCGTATCGTTGAGGTCAGCAAGCGACTTCATGCTCAGAAACACGATACTGCAATCCTCGGCAGCACATACATCAACAAGCATCGGCACATCGGGCAGGAGTGCATAGCTTTCTGCAAAGAACTGTCCCTTACCTACAAGGTTGAGTATCGTGCGGTTTCCCCACATATCATTGCTTTCAATAGTAACGCCGCCTGCCGTGACAAAGCAGAGCTTATCGGTGATCTCTCCCGATGAAAATATCATCTCACCTTTATTGTATTTCTTTTCGGCTGCATTAAGGGCTTTCAGAAGCTCAGATATTTCGGTATCATCAAAGCCCTTGAACAGTATCGAATTATGCAAAACTGAAATATCCATATTTTTCTCCCAAAATGTTGTAATTACAACATACTTTCTTCTCTGATTATACTATAATGGATACAGAAAGTCAAGGAGGTATTGCTATGATACGGAAAATAATTGAAATAGACGAAGAAAAATGCAACGGCTGCGGTCTGTGTGCTAAGGCTTGCCATGAGGGAGCGATCGCTATTGTGAACGGCAAGGCTAAGCTCATGCGTGACGATTTCTGCGACGGCTTCGGTGACTGTCTCCCTGCCTGTCCTATGGACGCTATCCACTTCACCGAGCGTGAAGCGGCGGCTTATGACGAAAAGGCGGTACAGGCAAACAAGCAGAAAAAGTCCGCTTACAGCGGTTTCACTTGTCCGGGTTCTGCATTGCAGAGCTTTACGCCAAAAGAAGATGACAGCGATGTTCGTGTTCCAGGCTGTCTGCGACAGTTCCCGATACAGATAAAGCTCCTGCCCACAAATGCACCTTATTTCAACGGTGCTGATCTGCTTATCGCTGCCGATTGCACAGCTTACGCCTACGGGAACTTCCACCATGATTTTATCCGTGGGAAGATTACGCTCATCGGCTGTCCGAAGCTCGATGCTGTTGATTACTCCGAAAAGCTGACAGAGATATTCCGTAATAACGATATAAAGAGCATCACTCTCACAAGAATGACCGTACCATGCTGTGGAGGTATGGAGTATGCGATAAAACGTGCGATAGAAGCAAGCGGTAAGGATATTCCGCTTGAAGTTGCAGTCATTTCGCCGAACGGCAGTATCGTTGAGATAAGAAAATAATGGAGGAATATATCATGGAACAGAAAATGTTTTGCTATCAGTGTCAGGAAACAGCAGGCTGTAAGGGTTGTACCGCTTGCGGTGTCTGCGGTAAACAGCCTGAAGTCGCAGCAATGCAGGACTTGCTTGTGTACGTTACAAAGGGGCTGTCTGCGTTGACAACTCAGTTCCGTGCAGAGGGACAGGCAGTCGATAAGGCTGTCAATCATCTTATCAGCGTGAACCTGTTTATCACGATCACCAATGCAAATTTCGATCTCGACAGCATTACCGCTAAGGTTACTGATACACTTGCAGTCAAAGAAGAATTGCTCGGACAGGTGCAGAATAAAGAATCACTCCCCGAAGCAGCTCTTTGGAACGGTTCGGACTATACCGAGAAAGCAAAGACTGTCGGCGTACTTGCAACAGAGAATGAGGATATACGCTCTCTGCGTGAGCTGATAACCTACGGTCTGAAAGGACTTGCGGCATATACAAAACACGCAAACGCTCTGCTGAATGATGATGAGGAGCTTGATGCTTTCTTACAGTCGGCTCTTGCTAAAACACTTGATGACAGTCTGTCGGTCGATGACCTTGTGGCTCTCACGCTGGAAGTCGGCAAGTACGGCGTTCAGGGTATGGCTGACCTTGATGCTGCAAATACTACAGCATACGGCAATCCTGAGATCACGACAGTTGATATCGGTGTCCGAAAAAATCCTGCAATACTAATCTCAGGTCACGATCTGAAAGACCTTGAAATGCTCCTTGAGCAGACAAAGGATACGGGAGTTGATGTTTATACGCACTCGGAAATGCTACCTGCGCATTATTATCCGTTCTTCAAAAAGTATCCGCATTTCGCAGGAAACTACGGCAATGCGTGGTGGAAGCAGAAAGAGGAATTTGAGAGCTTTAACGGTCCGGTGCTGATGACCACAAACTGCATCGTTCCGCCGAAGGACAGCTACAAGGACAGACTTTGGACAACAGGTGCCGCAGGATATCCGGGCTGTAAGCATATTGACGCACCTTACGGCGAAGTCAAGGACTTTTCACCGATTATCGAACAGGCTAAAAAATGTCCTCCGCCGACTGAAATCGAAACAGGCTCTGTTATCGGCGGTTTTGCCCATGAACAGGTATTTGCACTTGCCGATACAGTTGTAGAAGCTGTAAAATCGGGGGCTATCCGCAAATTCGTAGTCATGGCAGGCTGTGACGGCAGAGCGAAGTCCAGAAGCTACTATCGGGAATTCGCAGAGAAACTGCCGAAGGATACGGTCATTCTCACCGCAGGCTGTGCGAAGTACAAGTACATCAAGCTTAATCTTGGTGGCATCGGCGGTATTCCCAGAGTGCTTGATGCAGGACAGTGCAATGATTCTTATTCTTTGGCGCTGATCGCCCTGAAACTGAAAGAGGTATTCGGGCTTGATGATGTGAATGATCTGCCTATCGTTTACAACATCTCATGGTATGAGCAGAAAGCAGTCATCGTACTCCTTGCTCTGCTGTATCTCGGAGTGAAGAATATTCACCTCGGACCGACTCTGCCAGCGTTCCTGTCTCCGAATGTGGCAAAGGTTCTTGTGGACAGTTTCGGCATTGCGGGTATTACGAATGTTGACGATGATATGAGGATATTCGGCTTATTGCATGCAAAAAAAGATGGCACATATACTCCAGATGAAATACGCGCTAAATTAATTCTTCAAAACAAATGAAATATGGGGCTTCTCCGAGCACCAAAGCATCTCGGAAAAGCCCCCTTTTTACATCAATTTTCGGTTCAAAAATACTTCAAATCGTTGGTAGTAGGCAGCCGGTAATCTGGTCAATTAAAGCGTGCATTTGCCGCTTTTCAGCGGACTGAAGGATATGTTTCAGCCCTGCTGCGTGATATACAAACACAATAATAACAAATATCTCATTTTGTCAAAACGCTTCTCTCTTGCTTTATTTGCTGATTTATGATATACTGTATTTAAATGTAGTAGGCATTCTTGGCGATAATATAGTCGTGTTCCCCCGTAGCGATAAGAGTATTGATTATATTCCCCGTTACTCTAAAACACAGTATTTTGGCGCAAAACATCAAATCGAGAATGTCGAGGCATAACAACATACACTGTCGATGCATGCCATTATAGGACGTGGTTTGACTTATTCTCCCGTGAGCAGAGCGATTATTGACATATTTCCACGCATATAAAAACCGAAAAAAAAAACCAATCTCCCCACTCACGGAAACCGCTATCGCTCACTACGGCTTGCAAGTTATCAATTCCTACGTCTTGGCGCACGTTGAGTGCGTAGTTTTGATGTCACGGCAGAAATCCTAAAACACTGATTTATCGCGGATAATTGGCATTTTGCAGTTCAGTAAACAACCAAAATAAGCACTCATTTT
>SFMO01000096.1 GCA_004554385.1 Ruminococcus flavefaciens | reverse complement strand
TTTGTGATCTCTGACCTTCTGACAAACATTATCTCACAGTCACTTTCGGCTACTATCTCAATGCTGCTTCTCTGAGAGGCTGTGAAGGTAAAATATACTCCGAACACACTTTGCTCATTCAGTGACTCCATGATGGAACGTACTCCGTTTATATCATATCGCACCATGACGGCGGTTCCGCTCAAAACGATACCGAGCTTGTCGGGATTGTCCGAGTAGTCCATTATACGGCTTCCGGGCTTGAATTTTCTGATCTCTGAATTGAAACAGCTTATCATACGATGGCAGTCGTCACGTTCAATACCTTTAAATAAAATGTTATCTTTTGGTAACATAAAAAACTCTCCTTTTGTTGCATCTGCAACAGATTTTTAGTATCTTTTATGATACAATATATTCAGACATTTGTCAATACTTTACTATTTTATGGAGGTCAAATATTATGAAAATCAATGTTATTGGTGAAAAGCTTACGCAGGATGAGATAAACGCTTACATCGACTATGGCAAGAAAAAGTACAGCGACAGAGAGATCCTCGGTATGACAGTCAAGACCGACGGTGATTACGTTGATCTCCGATATGATTTTGCGCAGGATGTTCCTTTTGACAGAATAAGAAGAATTACAGGCTACCTTGTAGGAACTCTTGATCGCTTTAATAACGGAAAGCGTGCAGAGGAGCGTGACAGAGTGAAGCATACTGTTTAATATGTCCATTACAGCTGGCTTCAGGTTCAGCGCGGACTTATAATATATTAAAAAACAACGGAGGTAATCTACTATGAAAACTTATGTATGTCCAGTTTGCGGATACGTTCACGAAGGAAATGAACCACCTGAAAAATGTCCGCAGTGCGGTGTTCCCGGCACAAAGTTTATTGAGAAGGAAACAGGTGACAAGCTTGTATTTGCTTGTGAGCATGAACTTGGAGTTGCAAAGGCTGTAACAGACCAGGAGATTCTCGATGGTCTCAGAGCTAACTTCAGTGGTGAATGTACTGAGGTAGGCATGTATCTCGCAATGGCAAGAGTTGCTTACAGAGAAGGCTATGCAGAGATCGGTGCTTACTGGGAGAAGGCTGCTTATGAGGAAGCAGAGCATGCTGCTAAGTTTGCAGAGCTTCTTGGTGAGGTGCTCTCATCTTCAACAAAGGAGAACCTCGAAAAGAGAGTTGCTGCTGAGCACGGTGCTACAGAAGGCAAGCTCAAGCTTGCAAAGAGAGCTAAGGAGCTCAATCTTGACGCTATCCATGACACAGTTCATGAAATGGCTAAGGATGAGGCTCGTCACGGCAAGGCTTTTGAGGGACTTCTCAAGAGATACTTTGGTTGATCTGATAAAACTACAGGTGAGGCTCGCGTCTCACCTGTTTTTTTATAAAAAATGAATATTTTGTTTATTTTGAACCAAAGTCCTTGCAATGATATGAATAATTTGATATAATGTATTCATAATATTTTTTCACAGTGAGGTAATAGCTATGAAAAGAACTCTTGATTGGAACAAATATCTTGAAAAAGCAGCAGAAACAGTCTCTGAAGGTATTGTAATGCTGAAAAATGATAATAATGCTCTTCCACTTGATCCAAGCGATACTATTTCTGTTTTCGGACGTATTCAGCTTCATTATTATAAAAGCGGCACAGGCTCGGGAGGAATGGTAAACGTATCAAAGGTTACCGGCATAGTAGACGGGCTCAAAGATGCAGGCGTCAAGCTCAATGAAAAATTGCTTGGGATCTACAGGAAATGGGATGAGGAAAATCCCTTTGATCAGGGCGACGGCTGGGGCGGAGAGCCCTGGAATCAGAAAGAGATGCCTCTTGACGAGAGCATTGTTGAGGAAGCGTCATCCGTTGGAGATACAGTCATAGTTATAATCGGCAGAACCGCAGGCGAAGAGCAGGACGCTCGTCTTGAGGAAGGTTCATACCTTCTTACTAAAGAAGAACTTGATATGCTCAAGAAGGTCAGAAATCACTTTAAAAAAGTGGTCGTTCTTCTCAATGTTGGCGGACTTGTCGACCTTACACAGATACTTGAATGTTCGCCTGATTCATTATTATATGTATGGCAGGGCGGCATGACAGGCGG
>SFMO01000008.1 GCA_004554385.1 Ruminococcus flavefaciens | reverse complement strand
TATACTATACTTTCATCGTTATAAAAATCTGTATAATTATTAATGTTTATCGTTTTAAATTCATCTGCATAAACTACTGTAATTCTTGTATTAGCACAGGTCCCTTTACTACATTGCCAATGATAATAATCTGTGTTGAAATCTTTTAACTTTTCCTCGTCACATATTTCTTCAGAAATAAAAATTTGATTTGCACCATATATTTTTTCTTCATAGTAATCATCATTCATTTCACTTATATCTTCATAATCGCATTCAAAATGGCTGATGAAAACAACAGCTTTGTCCGAATGAAAATAGTCCTGCACAAAATCATTATACATCTTCTCAAACTTATCTCTCAAAGAAGTGCTGACGTAATTATCAGTAAATTCTCCCTTTTCATCAGTTTTGACAGTTACGTAGTTTCTTCCACCATCCGTACCAAGCTCCTTAGGATATGCAAAAAACTGTTCCTTTTCCATGAGTCCGGCAGGAATATATCCAGCATATTCAAACTCCATTCCGTACTTGTCATCAAGATATTTCTTCATCTCATACATACGGCGTATTGCTATCTGCTGTGAAACTTCAAGCTCTTCATATTCTGTCGGCAGTCCCTGAGCTTCAAGTACATTTTTCTGCCAGTCGTTGAGAGACTCATTGACGGTTTCGCTTTGTGAAACATTTGCTCCGATTTGTTGTGATGTCTGAGATAGTGTCTTACCACATGATCCAAGACATGTCACAGCCATGATCACTGCGACAAATAGTGTGATTAGTTTTTTCATGGTTATTCCTCCTAATATAAATATTCTTCTATATTATATATGATTTTCACCTGAATGGCAAGGTGACAAATGTAACAAAAAAGTGACATTTGTCACTTCTCTCGGCTAAAGCACATCTCTTCTCAGCCCCTTGTTTGCCACATATTGTTACTGAAAACCGCTTGAAATTACTAAAAGCCACTCGAAATCAAGCCCTTAAATCAGGCTGTTTTTCGGTGAATTTTGCACAATACTCAAAACTGGCAGAAGTCTTTCGGTCAGTTCAATTCCCGTACGGGTCACCAGAATATATGCTCGGAAACAGCGTAATATCGCCGTTTCCGAGTTTTTCTTTTATAGTGAAAATCCGCTTTGTTCTTTATCTGTTCTTTATTTTGAAAATGCGGATTTTGTGAGCCGAGGTCAGCCGACCTTTGGCTCATTTTTCTTTGTGCTGAAATCAAGCGCCGAGCTGACAGCGTCCGAAACTTTCGCCTGAGCTTCCTCTAACATATGGCAATAAATATTACTCGTCGTAGAAACCGTGGAATGTCCTAATGCTCCCGATACCGTTACAATGTCCACACCCTGATTTACAAGAAGTGAAGCGAATAAGTGACGAAAACTGTGTAAGCCATAAAACGGCAAATCGTGTTTCTCGCAGAATTCACCAAGCCAGAAGTAAGGAGTGCCGTTCTGCATGGGCTCGCCGTTCCATTTCGTGTAGAGCCTGTCCGTTTCCACCCACTTGTCGCCGCATTTGAGAGCCTGCTCGTCCTGTTCCGCCTTGTACTCTTTCAGCATATCCATGATTTCCTGTGGGAATTTCAGTGTCCTCTGGGACTTTCTTGTTTTGGTTGTGTCCGTGTAAACGCCTTTCTTAGCTGTGTAATTGGAAGTTCTGCGAACGCTGATAATGTTATTTTCAAAGTCCACATCTTTCCATTCCAGCCCTAACATCTCACCACGGCGGAAACCACTGTAAATCATCAGGTTGAAGAATGTGCGGTACTTCAAAGGTTCATTATTCAGCAGCGTGAGAAACTTCTGCACCTGTTCAGGAGTGTAGATCTGCTTTTCTTTTTGTTCAGCTTTGGGGAGCGTGACCTTTGCACAGGGATTGTCGCTCACCACACCCATTTTCACGGCATAGGCAAACACATCAGACACAAAGCTCAGATTGTGACGTATTGTTTTTGGTGCTAACGGCTTGCCCGTGCGTTCATTCGCTCCGTCCTTTGAAAGAGAATTGACGAATGCCTGTATTTGCCTCGGCGTGATCTTATCCATTCGCATATGACCGATAGCAGCGTAAACTCTCTTGCGAAGCTGTAACATTCTCTCGTATGTAGTATTGCGGAGATTTGGTTTAGCGTACTCTTCAAACCACTCTTCTGCAAACACTTCAAATTTTACTGCCTTGGACTGATAGCCGTGATTGCAAGCTTCTTCAAACATTACCGCCTGACGGTTCAGCTCTTTTTCGATTTGCTTTTGTGTCATTTTCGGCTCGGGTTTCCAGGTCATTGACTGGATCACCTGTTTGCCTTTGCTGTCGTAGCCACAGCTCACCCTGATAGAGTAGCTGTCACCACGTTTTTGTATAGTAGCCATAATATGTACCTCCTCGGTAATATCACAGCGTACCTTTCCGATGATATTGTAGCGCAATATTTCGGCATTGTCAAGGTTTGCTGTGATATTTTTCTCTTGTTCTATCTTGTATTATTCCAGTCCCCACGACTTTTTCTTTCTGACGGTGGACTGCTGTACTTCCTGTTCACGCTGATTGTGGATATGCTCCTGTGCCTGTCTGACCTCAGCGTATTTCTGCGGATCAAAGCGTTTCAGCAGGCTCACGAACTCCGTCAGCTCATCGACCTGAGCTTGCAGAGATGAATTGTCACGGCGAAGCTCCGAGCATTCTCCCGAAGTACGCTTTAACCTCTGACGGACATCTTCTGTTTCTTTCAGGCTTCTGTCCAGCCTTTCACGGAGAGCGTATACAGTATCGCCGGACTTGTGAGTGCTGTCGCTGAGCTTCTTCATTCCTCGTTCAGCTTCCCAGCCTGTGAGGACAGATCCGCTGTTGCTTTCTTCAACTGCTCGACTGCTAAAGTCGCGGTTTCCGACGTTTGATTCAGTAGCTCCTGACAGGTCGCTATGGTATTCATCTGCTCGGAGCGGACTGTTTTCAGCACCTGTTCCGTTTCGGCTTTCGTCGCCAGCACCGAGAGTCTGGTGAGTATCTCCAGCTGCTCCTGCGACATCAGCTTGTTCAATTCTATCAGTGCTCTCCAGTTGGAATCGAGCACCACCACTGTCGGCTGAGTGTCCGCCGCTGCCGACAATTCCTTGTCGTACATCTGCTGCAATTCTTCTTGCTTTGAATTCATACTCCATATTCTCCTTTCTGTATTTGTAGCCGTGAAGCTTATTGTCACGGCATCTCCTTCCATTAGGACATGTATATGTTATATACTTGCGGTTGTCCTCCCACCGCACATCGTAGCCCTGCTGTTTCATCATATAGCAGAACTGCTTCTTTGACTTTGCCTGTTTCATCACCTGATTGATGACGTTCATCAGCTCCCACTTGAAGCTCTCGCCACGCTTGGCTGACCTGTATTCGTTGTCAGAGAGATAGTCTTTATTCATTTTCTTCTTGGGAGTGTTGAGTACATGAACTCCGTACCGCTGACAAATCTCATCGCTGAGCTTCATCAGCTGCTCAACACTCTCCTTGTTGGAATGGTACTTCTTTCCGTCCTCGAAGCTGACCGAGTTCATCACCAAGTGGTAGAGTAGGAAAGCACCGCCGTACCGCCTTTCGACGGCAGGTTTGTGCAGACCTCTCCGGGAACCGCACGTACTTGTTTCCAAGTATACGGCTCTGTTACAAATAAGATGAAAAACTCAGTTTTTATGGATAACG
>SFMO01000095.1 GCA_004554385.1 Ruminococcus flavefaciens | reverse complement strand
GAAGAATTCGTACTCGACGGTGCAGACTGGGTAAATACAGCATATATGCACCTTGATGAAGGACTTGAATGCTTCGGCGACGAGTCTAAGGTATTCAACAGAACAAGTCTCTTTATTCCAAAGGAAGAAGACATAGAGCAGGCAAGTGCAGAGCTTCTCAGTGAGATCTATGATGATGAGACGCTTGCTTCCGACCTCCTCAATGGCAGCGACAGCACAGTTATCACAGACACAGCAGATATTGCCGATATAAGCGGCGAAAGCGATGAGATCGCGGATATCACAGATATTCAAACAATGATACTCACAGAGAATATGTCAGCATTCAGCAATGACAGTCAGGTATCGGACGGAATCAATATCAGCGAGATCACAGCAGATGCTTCGGGACTGGAGCAGCTTCTTGTCAGCTCAACGGTACAGTAAGCATATTGCGCAATAAAGTCAGTGCAGCAGTTTCAACTGCTGCACCTTTTTGCGTAAATCGGAGGTAAAAATATGACAAAGAAACAAGACAGCGGAATGTCCTGTTTTATGATAGTAATGAAGTTCCACGGCATACCCATAACCAAGGAACAGGCGGAAAACTTAGCAGTACTGGATCCCGAGCAGAAAACGGGAGAGGTGGAGATAATACAGTCCGCCAAGGCACTGAAAATGAAGGCAAAGCTTTGCAGGCTGAAGGTAGACAAGCTCAAAAATGTCAATTCTCCCATAATCGCAAGGGGAAATGACGGAGAGTTTTTCATCGTAGCCAAGTCCAACGAAGACAAGTTCATGATACTTCATACGGACAAGACCGCACCCGAGGTGGTCACAAGGACTGAGCTTTCAAGGATATGGGACGGTACTGCCGTTATCATAAACAAAAAGGGAGTTCTTGACCGTGAAGCCATATTCAGCTTCAAGTGGTTCATACCAACTATCCTCAAATTCAAGAAGGAGTTCATACAGGTACTCATCGCTGTATTTACAGTGCAGATACTGGGTATCCTCACTCCTGTAATGACACAGGTGGTCGTGGACAAGGTACTGGTACACCGCAGCGTTTCCACGCTGAACGTGCTGGCAATAGGCATCGCCATCGTATACATATATGAGCTTATCCTCGGACTTGCCAAGAACTACGTTTTCACTCATACCACAAACCGAATAGACGTAATGCTCAGCTACAAGCTGTTCAAGCATCTGTTTGCACTGCCGCTGAAGTACTTTGAGTCCAGACGTGTCGGTGAAACAGTTGCCAGAGTAAGAGAGCTTGACAGCATAAGAAACTTCCTGACGGGAACGCCGCTGAGCTCAATGATAGATCTGATATTCATAATCGTGTACATCGTTGTGCTGTTCATGTACAGCAAGATGCTGACGGTCATCGTTATCTGCTCGGTGCCTGTTTATGCAATACTTTCGGCTATCGTAACTCCTCTTTTCAAGAAGAGACTGGACGAGAAATTCGAGACAGGCGCAAACACTCAGTCTTTCCTCGTTGAGTCCATCACAGGCGTACAGACCGTAAAGTCCTATGCACTTGAACCCAAGTTCGAGAAGAAGTGGGGAGACTTGCAGGCTGACTACGTCAAGGCAAGCTACAAGACCTCAATGGTGTCCGCAACAGCAGGTACAACAGGTCAGTTCATACAGAAGATATTCGACCTGCTTATACTTTTCTTTGGTGCAAAGGCAGTTATGGACGGCAATTTCACCGTAGGACAGCTCGTGGCATTCCGTATGCTCTCTGGCAGAGTAAGCGGACCTGTCCTCAGACTTGTACAGCTGTGGCAGGAATACCAGCAGGCTTCACTTTCCGTAAAGCGTATAGGAGATATCTTCAACACAGCTCCCGAGCCGGTGCTTAATACCAATCTCACATCACTTCCCAGATTACAGGGAAAGATAATCTTCGACAAGGTACACTTCCGCTACAATCCTCAGGGCGGCGAGGTCATCAAGGGTATGAGCTTTGAGATAGAGCCCGGAACAGTTGTGGGAGTTGTGGGACGAAGCGGCTCCGGTAAGAGCACTATTTCCAAGCTGATACAGCGCCTCTACATTCCCGAGGCAGGAAAGATATCCGTGGACGGCATGGATATATCTCTCGTGAATCCCGCTATGCTGAGAAAGCAGATAGGCGTGGTATTGCAGGAAAACTTCATGTTCAACGGCACAGTTGCCGAGAATATATCTATTCATTGTCCCACAGCAACTATGGAGCAGATAATCAAATGTGCAAAAATAGCAGGAGCTCATGATTTTATATTGGAGCTCCCAAATGGCTACGATACCATTATCGGTGAAAAGGGCATGGGACTTTCGGGCGGTCAGAAGCAGAGAGTTGCAATTGCAAGAGCTATACTCAACGACCCGAGGATACTCATATTCGATGAGGCTACTTCTGCACTTGACTATGAGTCAGAGAGCATAATACAGAATAACCTCAAGGAAATATGCAGAAACAGAACTGTTATCATCATTGCGCATCGTCTGTCAACTCTTAAAGACGCTCAAAAGATAATGGTGATCGACAAGGGTGATCTTGTAGAGTATGACACTCATGAAAAGCTAATGGCAGAGAATGGTCTCTATGCTTATCTCTACAATCAGCAGAAAAGGGGTGAGGTGGATGGATAATAAGCTCAGTGAATACGTTCTCAAACACAGCAGAAAGCACGACAAGGAGTTGAAATACGACTTCATGCCCTCAATGCTGGAGATAATCGAGCGTCCTGCTCACAAAGCAGGAACAGTCATTATCCTCGGTATTTTCTCTCTCCTCATAGCGGCAGTTATCTGGGCTTGTCTTTCAAAGACAGACATAGTAGTGACCTCAAGCGGTACGATACAGCCTGTTGGAAACATCAGCTCTCTCAACTCTTATGCCAGCGGTACAATAAAGTCCATAAATGTGGAAGAGGGAGCCTATGTAAAGGAGGGAGATATCCTCATAGAGCTTGATACTCAGAGCCTTGATATCATGTCAGGACTCACGGGTACTGTTGAGGTGAAGGTGGGCAAAATAACTGCAAGACACATACAGGCTTTCATTTCGGACTTATATGTCAACGGAAAGAATCAGCGAAACGGCAAGCCGCTGTCGAGAAAGACGGTAGTCCACCACCTGAATTTTATCTCAGACATATTTGCATACGCAATAAAAATGGATATGCTCAGCGACAATCCCTGCCGCCGAGTGACTGTCCCCAAAGGCGAGTCTAAGGAGAAAGAGATATATACCATTGACGAGGTCAAGCAGATATTTCAAAAGCTCGACAGCGAACCGCTGAAATGGAAGCTGTACATTATGCTCGCAATTTATAGTGGATTTCGCCGCAGCGAGATGCTGGGACTGGAGTGGAAGGATATAGACTTTGAACATAGTACAATATCTGTTCGCAGGACGTCCCAGTACACCAAGGAGAAAGGAATATACACAGACACTACCAAGACGAAGCGCTCAAAGCGCATGAGTAAGTTTCCACCTGTGATAATGAATATGCTTAAACAGTTCAAGGCGGAACAGGACGCAGAAGCAGCACAGCTCGGAACAAAGTGGGAAGACCATGACAGGCTGTTCACAAAGTGGAACGGCGAGCCTATGAATCCGCAGACACCATACGGTTGGTTCAGAGAGTTCTGCAAGCACAACGGCTTCCGCTTCTGCGACATTCATTCACTGAGGCACCTTCATGCGAGTCTGCTTATCTTCGAGGGCGTGGACGTAGTAGCAGTATCCGCAGATATGGGGCATAGCATCGTAGGAACGACCTTGAATCTGTACTCCCATATGTTTCAAGAGGCAAGGACAAGGAACTGTGATGCAATTACAAATGCTCTGTCCTTCAACAATGAACCGATAGTGGAAAGTCAGGACACAGCCGAAAGCGAGGAAGCAGTCGATATTGACGAAGCAGACGACGAGTCGGAGGAAGAAACGATGAGCCTCTCCGTGTAAATAAAAAGCAGCCGCAGGGAGAATACTCCCTGCGGTCTTGCGAATAGTAAATCACAGTCCGAGTGGCTGATTTTGAAAATAAGGGGCTGACAAGGGGCTGAGGTCATTTTTGGGAAAAAATAAAACCCACAAACAGCTATTTTAAGCCATCTGTGGGATTGTGAATTGGTGACCCGTACGGGAATTGAAAATCTCGGCGCACTTTTTGCAAGTTTTAGAAATATGCAGAAATCCCCGAAAATACGGCATTTTAGAACAATTTACAAAAATTCATTTATGCTGTTTTTCACTAACTTTTTGCCGCCTTAGCGGACAAATAGCGGACAAAATATACGACATACCCTTGTATAATATTTCGATATGGAGGATAATTTTATGAGCAGATACAAGAGCGAACAGACCGCATATAACCCTCAGAAAAAGAAGAACGTGCCAATTTGGAGACTTGACACCAATACCGTGACAGTTACACACTTCAATACCGACACGCTCACTGAGGAGAGCAAGTCCTACCACACCGACTATATCAGGTATCATCTTCATTATTCTGACAGTAAGTGCCCTGACAGGCTTCGTAGGCTCGTCAACGAGGGCTGGATTATTCAGTACCTCGCTGAGCTGGAATTGAAAGTCGGCGAAGCTATCTCACGCCAGGTGGAGATTTGGAAACAGAGCGATAGTTGCTATCAGACTGCTGTTCTCAGCGGTGATGCTGAGAAGATGCTCGGTCTTGAAAACTGCTTTATCAGTATGGCGAGAGAATCGATATTTGAGTGTATGATTTATATTTGATCGTTTACGGCTGTGCCTTCGGGTGCAGCCATTTTCAACTTGGATTAATGAAACTGAACGTCGCCAAGATAGAATTTACTAAAACCGAGAAGCAATATTTGTAATTATAAACAAAAAAGTATCATCTTTATTGACAGGTGATACTTTTTGCGTTATAATAATTATGCTTGTTTGAAGGATACTTGTATCCTTTGAATCATGTCCACATGATGTTGGTAGCATCATGTGGATTTTTTATTATGATTCTTTAGCTGCTCTGAATAGGCTCACCTTCATCAAGCCAAGCAAGTTCTTTCTCAGCATCCCAAAAGGTTTTTCCGTCATAAATGGCAGACTCAAGAAAACGTTTCTTTATCATTTGTTTGAGCTTCATGCCAATATATATATCCTTTGTAGTATAGTGTTGCTTCAGAATACCAGCCAGTATCGAGAAATTGCTCTGCGTAACCGTTTATCATAAGCTGTCCTCCTTCAAATCACGTCCACATGATGTTAGTTGCATCATGTGGATTATTTCTTGCAACCGAAATCTCAGTCCTTGCCTAAAATCTCGGTTGTATCGTCCATGATAATATCCTTGAATTTTCGGTTGCCAATGACTGAACTTTCCAACAAATCGTTCATATCTGCGTACTCGCCAAGCAATACATAACCTTCAGCGTTGACATCGTTATTATTTGCGACCTGATATAGACCGTATATCGCTGTCCTTCCATCTATAAGAACGGTGTTTGTAGCATTATACATAGAGCCGGTATGAAGGCGATATACTGTATTACCATACTTAAAATCAAGTCCGTACCAATGACCTTCTGATGGATTCCATATACCTATGTATTCATTAGTAAACTCGTCCAATGCGTTGTATTCATTAACTCTCATAACAGATGAAACTCCTTTTTGATTTTCTTTATAAGTTCTTTCTGCTCGGTTGTTGGTGAAACACCAGGTGAATTGGGATCATGATTAAGATCAACATGAATATGCGGTTGTACACCTTTATGAGGATGAAGGAGATCAACACTTATATGCTGTTTGTGCTCCTGATCATAATAGGAAAGGTGTTTGAGCTTTCCGTCCTGAACAATTGCATACACTCTTCCTTCTGTGTGAGAAAACTCAGGTGCTTTAACAGATCCCTTATTTTGTATAAGAACCTTAACATTAGGATCACTTGATAGTGTGCCAATCGAAAAATAATTCTGACCACCATCTTTAAATGTGAAATTGCCCATATTTACATCTACAAATGCACCTCTTGAACCCATTTAGATCGCCTCCTTGATTTCAAAAACAGCGGAAATACCATCAAATTTCATTTGAACAAAATCCGTAGCAAAACTATCTGTGTATCTGAAATTGATAAATCGACCGGTCATTCCTTGTATCATGTCACCTACGACTATAATAATAGGAGAATTCAGTCTTTTCTTCATTTCATTGAAACCTAATAAGAATTCTTCCTGCCGCTTCTGACAACCGATAGTTGAAATAACAACAGGTGTTTCTTCTTCCACTGCACAGAAACTAATATCAAATGTTTCTTCTCCTGCCCATCCAAGCGTTGGAAGCACGACGTTTCCATAATTCTGCCATGTGCAACCAAGCCAACGGCTTTTGTATACATTGTGACGTATATCGTTGTAATTCATAGATGGATAGATACTGAAATCAGGTGTAGCTATTGCTGCGCAAGTACGGAAAAGAGCTATCTTTTTCAATGGATTATTCCAAAGAGCTAACAGTTTGTAGTCATCTACAAACATATGTACCAAAGAATTGTGATTGTCACGTTTCTTTGAAAGGTTCTGAATACCCTGTAAATTCAGTGAAGCTATCTCCCGTCAGGTGGAGCTTTGGAAACAAACTGACAGTTGCTATCAGAGAGCTGTCCTCAGCGGTGATGCTGAGAAAATGCTCGGTCTGGAGAACTGCTTTGTCGGAATGGCAAGAGAAGCGGTGTTTGATTGTATGGTTTATATTTGATCGTTTACGGCTGTGCCTTCGGGTGCAGCCGTTGTTTCTTCTAAATCATGCAATGTTTTTCCGTCTTTCGTTTTCCATGATAACCAACCATTACAACTTTTGCCTGTAACAAATTGAGCTGCACTGGTAGGACTATTGAACAACACATCTTCTTGAAGTATATTATTTTGAATTTTACAATCTTTCCTTTTTTGACTGTTTCCAGATGAAATGGTACTATCATCATCACTATTTGGAGCTATTTTACTTCCTTTCAGAACAACAAACCCCTCGGCGGTCTGCTTTGCAAATGCTTCGACAGTAAAATTGATTTTCTTGATGGTACGGTTAAAGAAAAGCTCTATCTCCTCAGATGGTGTATCTGCTGTATCTTTGATAACAGATGTAGTTTTATTCAAAGGAATAAAAATCTTATGCCCAAGCGTACCCATAATGAGCTTGGCGTAGTCCACAAATTCCTCGAGCTCGCTCTCTTTCTCCTCAGTAATATGTCCAGGAGACGGATCATTCTCGTTTTTAATGATATACCTATTGGCTTCGATTGCGAGATTGCAGAACTTGTTCTCAAGATAGCTTATCTCGGTCGGACCGAAAGAATTATTGGAGGTAGTGAACACAACTGCTTCTGTCCAGTAATCCTTATCGGGATTCCTCTTATGTTCCATAAGACGGTAGAGAATGCCCTCTCCGTTCTTCCTGATACCTGCCTGTCCTATATATGCAATGTTCTCACCAGTATCATCGGAAACTCCAAAAAGGAAGTAAACACCACTCCATTTAAGATCTTCACGGTTCTTGCATTTTTCTATTTCGGTGCGAGGTATCTTATACGCTACGCCTGTCCAATTGGCAAGTGTGCATTTGATACGTCCGCTTGCATCTCCGTCCATAAGGAAGAGATTTATGTTTTTTCCTCTTGGCATAATATCACCCCATCTAAGTTCTGTAATTGATAAATATAATCGGTGTTAGGCCCATAAGTCGTACTGATTTTTTCCATTGATCTAATCTATTTTTAAGCATTAACATTTTGAGTTTATCCAACACGG
>SFMO01000094.1 GCA_004554385.1 Ruminococcus flavefaciens | reverse complement strand
GAAACGGTTTATGTAGCTCTTGATAATGGCGTGTTTAAAACTGGTTACGGAGTTTATCATTACACGATTGAAGAGCTAAAAGCCCTTCTTAGCTAAGGGGGTAGCAAATATGTTGATTGAATGGCTCATTACAGATTCAGTTGATGATATAAATTTGAACGATTTTGTAGCTGATGATGAATCACTATATGGTTTCGTAAGATTATCGGTATTTACGCCACCTTTAGGTTTTATACCTGATAACAGTAAAATGGATGCCGAAGGAAATTCGAATATTGCTTACTGGATGGAAACATTGGCAAATGTAGGTGAATCTATAAAAAATAAGCAGGATTGTTCTATCAACTTAATTTCATACAATATGCTCAATATTTGTGTTAAATGCAAAAATATGGTAGAGTTCTCGCTAAATAGTATTTCCGATCACAAAACCATTTCAGTTAATAAAATAGCATACGGTGATGCTATTCGGGAAATAATTGAGGTACTTAGTCAATTTGTAAGCTATATAAAAAAAGAAAATCCAAGCTTATTAAAATCAAAGCGGTTGAAAAATATACAAAATGCGTTGATTGAGCTAAAGCAATGATGGTATTACTGGTACTTTAAAGGTCTTCGCAATCTCAATGCAACTCTCTAACAAGCGGTTGTGAACTTCCACAGCCGCTTGTTCTTGAGCATCAAATCTTTCAATAAACCATAGCCTAATGGCACACTCAAAACCCGTTCCACACAAGTCATAATCAAAATTGTGGAGCATACCACAATCGGCATGTACCCTATTGGAACTGAACACTAACCGCAAGCTCTCGGAAACGCACTGCAAGCGTTTCTGAGGGCTTGTTGTTTTAGTCGCTTAGTTTTACGCTCCGCAAGGGATGAGGGCGCTGTTGGGCTTCTCTGCTCTGCTGACGGCTATTCTCGAACAGAGTTCGTCCGTCTGAACAAGTTCAGACCGTAATGCCTGTACGGATTTCATACTCACGCACACGGCGGTAGAACGTGTTAGCTGACATATCCATTCTACGCATAAAGTCACGCCCCGTGATGTGCTTGGCTCTCCATTCCCCATAGAGCTGCCCGAACCTCGTCCAGTCGGTGGGGATAGGCTTTCTGCCCGTGTACTTGCCCTGTGCCTTAGCGATCTCGATGCCCTCACGCTGCCGCTGTTTAAGCTGTTCACGCTCCAACTGCGAGAGGGTGGCGAACACGGTCAACATGAATTTCCCCGTAGGCGTGTCAGTGTCGATATTCTCCTTGTGGCTGACAAGCGTAACGCCCTTGTCGGTGAGGGTGTCGATTATGTTCAGCAAGTCCTTGGTGGAGCGTCCCAGACGGCTGATACTCTCCACATAAAGAGTATCTCCCTCACGCACATAGTCAAGCATAGTCTTTAACTGCGGGCGGTCTGCGTTCGCTCCTGACAGCTTTTCGGAGAAGATGCGGTCAACCTTGTAGCTGCCCATAATCTCCTGCTGTCGTGCTGTCTCCTGATGCTCCGTAGAAACACGGATATATCCGATCTTACTCATAAAATCTTCCTTTCGTTATTCAAGATAATCTTTCTTTTTCTGCTGAGAGCGTTTCTTTTCTTGGTAATGTTTGTTACGCTCCTGTTGTCTCTGACTGACGGCATTTTCTCTCTGCTCCGCAAGTATGAGTATGACCCGAAACTGATGCGCCTTTACATCACGGGCGGCGGCGGAAAGCTGATTGAAAACTTCGGGAGATATGACAAGGATAGGGTGACTATCATCGGAGATATTTGTGCATCGGCTAAGGGCTATGAGGAATTTGCATTCGCCCAGCTTAAAAAGGAGGGCAAGTAATATGGTGAAGATGACCTGTTTTCGCTTCAACCTTGACAATCCCGAACACGCTAAGGCGTGGGAATATCTGCACAGCATTGATAAAGATAAGGTGAAGTCGGGCAACACCGCCGTTGTCAGGGCGGTCAATGACTACTTTGACCGTATGCAGAAGCTCTCCGATGACCCGTACTTCGAGACACGTCAGCGTGAGGAACGCTTTGTCGAGCAGATCGTAACAGAAGTTGGCAAGGCATTCACTGCTGAAATGCCGAAGTTATCTTATCAGCACTCTGTTCAACGAAGCCAACGGCAAGCGTTTCAAGGAACTCTCATAGTTCCGCACATTGTCTGTACGCTTCATCTGCTCAATAGCATTTTCAAGAACGTTTATATCAACCTTTAGCATAGCGGACTTGACAACTTCCCT
>SFMO01000093.1 GCA_004554385.1 Ruminococcus flavefaciens | reverse complement strand
CAATCAGCAGCAGAACCCATGGGAGCAGAACAATAACAATAATAACAATCAGCAGCAGAACCCATGGGAGCAGAACAATAACAATAATAACAATAAGCAGCAGAATCCATGGGAGCAGAACAATAACAATAATAACAATCAGCAGCAGAACCCATGGGAACAGAACAATAACAACAATAATAATCAGCAGCAGAATAATAATCAGCAGAACGGTTCGGTAAAGGACTACGGTACTGCTATGGATGCATCTGCTACTATGGCTGAGGACTTCCGTGACGGAAATTCAAGATATTTCATTGCTTCTGACGGATGGGAGAACGGCGATCCCTTTGACTGCGGCTGGTACAAGTCACAGACATCTCTTGATAAGGGCTGCCTGACACTTTCCATTGACAAGGACTACTCAGGCAAGTATCATTATGCAGGTGCTGAGTACAGAACTAACGATTTCTACCATTATGGCTACTATGAGACCTCAATGCAGGCAATTAAGAATAAGGGAGTAGTTTCCTCGTTTTTCACCTATACAGGTCCTTCAGACAACAATCCGTGGGACGAGATCGATATTGAGATACTTGGCAAGGATACCACAAAGGTTCAGTTCAACTACTATACAAACGGACAGGGCAACCATGAGAAGATGTATGATCTCGGATTTGATTCATCTGAAGGTTATCATACATACGGATTTGACTGGCAGCCCGATCACATCACATGGTATGTAGACGGCAAGGCTGTTTATACTGCAAACCAGAATATCCCCAAGACCGCAGGTAAGATAATGATGAATACATGGCCCGGCAGGGGAGTTGATGAGTGGCTCGACCACTATGACGGAAATACTCCGCTTACTGCTCGTTATCAGTGGGCTACCTACAACAAGAATGGCAAGTCGGGCGGCAGCAATCAGCAGCAGGGAAACAATAATCAGCAGCAGAATCCATGGGGACAGAACAATAACAATCAGCAGAACAACAATCAGCAGAATAATAATCAACAGCAGAATAACAAGACTGCTTCAGGACTTATCGATTACGGTACTGCTATGAAGTCCAGCACAACTATGGGCGACGACTTCAGAAAAGGTTCTTCACGTTACTTCATCGCTTCTGACGGCTGGGAGAACGGTGATCCCTTCGACTGCGGCTGGTATAAGTCACAGACTGCCTTCAAGGACGGAGCTCTTCAGCTCAGCATCAATAAAGACAACTCGGGCAAGTACAACTACGCAGGTGCTGAGTACAGAACCAATGATTTCTATCATTTCGGTTACTATGAGACATCGATGCAGGCTATCAAGAATAAGGGCGTTGTTTCCTCGTTCTTCACCTATACAGGTCCTTCGGACAACAACCCGTGGGACGAGATCGATATTGAGATCTTAGGCAAGGATACAACAAAGGTTCAGTTCAACTACTATACAAACGGTCAGGGCAACCACGAGTTTATGTATGATCTCGGATTCGATGCTTCACAGGGTTATCATACATACGGATTTGACTGGCAGCGTGACCACATCACGTGGTATGTTGACGGAAAGCCTGTCTATACAGCTAACCAGAATATTCCTCAGACGGCAGGAAAGATAATGATGAACACATGGCCGGGACGAGGCGTTGATGAGTGGCTTGCACACTATGACGGCAAGACACCTCTTACAGCACGTTATCAGTGGGTAACGTACAACAAGCAGTAATAAGGTGCATGGGATCATTCCTTATATAAAATGCAAAGCGGCGGTACTTTATGTACCGCCGCTCTGTTGTATAATAGCTGGCGATTTTAGTGCAGCTTCATAATAAAAATCACCGAGTCCGCAATTACGGGCTCGGTGTTATATTTTGCTGCTTATGTATCAGAGATCTTGTAGAGGGTCTTGAACTCTGTAGGTGTGCAGTTCTTTGCCTTTTTGAATGCACGGTTGAATGTGGTCAGACTTGCAAAACCGGCGCGCATCGCAACCTCGGTCACGGACAGAGAAGGATCGATGAGCAGTCTTTCCGCGGCCTTGATACGCTTACCATTTATATATTGTATATATGAAACGTTATTGTATTTCTTGAATATGCGCGAGAAGTGGTATTTGCTGTAACCTGCTATATCAGCGATCTTCTCAAGAGGGATATCAAACATATAATTCTGGTTGATGTACTTCATGACCATGTTGAATTTCTTGGAGTCATCACGTCCGGGGATTTCGCCTGAGAAAGCGTCAGCAGCCTGCGTGAGCTGATACTCGCGCACTGCGGTCAGCATATTGATGAGACAAATGTATATCCTGACATCAGCAAGAGAGGATTTTGAATAATACTCTGAATAAATATCGAGTATGCTTTTGCGTGAGAGGATATAAAGCTCTTTATTTAATGTAGAGTTTATATAGAATGCGTCTGAGAAAACAGGCACCAGCGCTTCGAGGGCGGGAATGTCGCTTATGATGCTGTTGTCACACTGGAAGATGATGCGTCTGCCTTCCTGGGCAGGCATTGAGTGAAGCTCGCCCGGCGGAATTATTATTATCTCTTTTTCGTTAAGGTGGTAATCAGTGCCGCCCACCGTAACAGTGAAACCGTTGTGAAGCGGTATTATGACTTCAACCGCATTGTGCCAGTGTGTGGGGTATTCTTCGATCTCATCATTGTCATAGAGCATTACGAAGCGTTGATTTTCGTATTCGACGGTCTCGTAATCGCCCGACAGATTTTTAATCATGATTAGCCTCCTTAGTCAAAAATTGTTGTGAATTTTATGTCAATCTTCATATTTTACCGTGTTATCTGGATATATTATACACTATTATGATAGTATTTGTAAAGTGGGTTTGAATAATTTGTGCAATGTTAGCATTTTTTGAATACCAATTCGCAATATTTGACTGGTATTAATTGCGAAAGTGTAATATAATATCGTTAGAGCAAACGAAAGGTGATGTATTAATGTCTGTAAAATGCTATGAGATAGAATATGGGAATTTCGGGAAGTGTCAATGCCTCGAAAATGACAGGATAAAGCTGATCGCTACTACTGACGTAGGTCCGAGAATAGTTTTCTTCGGAGCAGTAAACGGCGATAATATGCTGTTTGAGGATGTTGACAGAAATTTCTACGAGATGAACAACGGCTACGGAGTATGGTACGCTTACGGCGGCCATCGTATCTGGTGTGCTCCCGAGGAGATGCCTGAGACATATCTTCCCGATAATTCAAAAGTCGAGGCGCTTTTTGACAATGGTACACTTACCCTCAGACCTGCAAGAACAAAATTTGACAAGCAGTTTGAGCTTGTGATCACAATGGATGACAGCAATACTGTTACTGTTGACAACAGGATCACAAATTGCTCTGATAAGCCTTCAAGATTCGCAGTTTGGTCCGTTACAGGACTTGCGGCAGGAGGAACTGAGATAATCCCTCTTTGCAGAGACGATAACGGTTTCCTTCCGAACAGGACAATGGCTCTCTGGAGCTATTCCGATATAAAGGATGCACGTTTTACGCTGACAGATAAATACGCTCTGCTCAGACAGGAGGCAAAGGCGACAAAGCCTTTCAAGACAGGATTCAATGTTACGGGAAAACAGATATTATATGTTAACAGAAACAATATCCTCAGAGTTTGCTTTGAAGGATACAAACCTGTTGAATATCCTGATTTCTGCTGTAACTTTGAGACATATACAAACAATCTTTTCCTTGAGTGTGAGATACTTGGCGAGCTCAGGACGTATAAGTCAGGAGAGACCGCTTCACTTAAGGAAACATGGGAGTTCACTACTACTGAATGGTCTCCCGAAAAGGTCATAGATGAGTTTGTAAGCAAAATATAATACTACATATAATAAGAAAGGGAAATGCTTAATGGAGAAATATTTGAATGAAGCATTATCCGCGCAGGAGAGAGCCGAGGACCTTACGGACAGGCTTTCAGTGGAGGAACAGGCAGAACAGCTCAAATATGACGCACCTAAGGTAGACCGTCTTGGTATACCGGCTTACAACTGGTGGAGCGAAGGACTTCACGGTGTTGCAAGAGCAGGAACAGCTACAATGTTCCCACAGACCATAGGTCTTGCGGCAATGTTCGATGAGGACGCTGTACATAAAGCAGGCGAGATCACATCTATTGAAGCAAGGGCAAAGTATAACGAGTATTCCGCTCATGGTGACCGTGATATCTACAAGGGACTTACACTCTGGTCACCTAATGTAAATATTTTTCGCGATCCGAGATGGGGAAGAGGTCAGGAGACTTACGGCGAAGATCCGTACCTCACAGCCAGACTCGGCGTTGCTTATGCCAAGGGACTTCAGGGCGACGGCAAGGTTCTCAGAACAGCAGCCTGTGCAAAGCACTTCGCTGTTCACAGCGGCCCTGAGGCTACAAGACATGAGTTTGATGCAAAGTCAAATATGAAGGATATGACAGAGACCTATACCGCTGCTTTCGAAGCTCTTGTAAAAGAAGCAAAGGTAGAGAGCGTTATGGGTGCTTACAACCGCGTAAACGGTGAGCCTGCATGTGCAAGCAAATTCCTTATGAAAAAGCTTGAGGAATGGGGCTTCGACGGACACTTCGTATCTGACTGCTGGGCACTCAGAGATTTCCACACCAATCATGGCGTTACAAAGACCGCTCCCGAGTCCGCTGCTCTGGCACTCAAAACAGGCTGCGACCTCAACTGCGGTAATACATATCTTCATCTTCTTATCGCATACAATGAAGGTCTCATCACTAAGGAGGACCTTAGAAATGCCTGCGTTAAGCTGATGAGAACAAGAGTAAGGCTCGGAATGTTCGACAAGTCCACAGAATATGACGGACTTGATTATGACATCGTTGCCTGCGACGAGCACAAGAAGTTCGCTCTGGAGTGTTCAGAGAGAGCAATGGTGCTCCTTAGAAATAATGGTATCCTGCCGCTTGACGGCAAGAAATACAAGACTATCGGAGTAATCGGACCAAATGCCGACAGTGTTCCCGCACTTGAGGGTAACTACAACGGCAGAGCTGATGAATACATCACATTCCTTGATGGAATCCGTGAGGCGTTCGACGGCAGAGTTCTTTTCTCCGAGGGAAGCCACCTCTACAAAGACAGATGCATGCAGCTTGCTCTTCCTGACGACAGACTTGCCGAGGCAGAGATAATCGCTGAGCATTCTGATATTGTTGTGCTCTGTGTCGGTCTTGACGCTACTATCGAAGGCGAAGAGGGCGATACAGGCAACGAGTTCTCGTCAGGTGATAAGAACGACCTGAGACTTCCCGAGTCACAGAGAAAGCTTGTAAAGACGGTAATGGCTAAAGGAAAGCCTGTTATCATAGTTACAGCAGCAGGAAGTGCGATAAACGTTGAAGCAGACTGCGATGCGCTTATCCATGCCTGGTATCCCGGTCAGATGGGTGGAAGAGCTCTTGCAAATATACTCTTCGGCAAGATTTCTCCTTCCGGCAAGCTCCCTGTTACATTCTATGAGGACGCTTCAAAGCTGCCCGATTTCTCGGATTACAGCATGAAGAACCGTACTTACAGATATTCCGAAGGCAATATACTTTATCCCTTCGGCTTCGGACTTACATATTCCGAGACAGAGTGCTCGGATCTCACCTTTGAAAACGGCGTTGCTTCTGTCAAGATCACAAATACAGGCAGCCGTGCTACAGAGGATGTAGTCCAGTTCTATATTAAAGGTTATTCGGAGAACGCAGTTCCCAACCACAGCCTCTGCGGCTTCAAGAGAGTCGCACTTGACGCAGGCGAGAGTAAGATCGTACAGATCACTCTTCCTGAAAGAGCTACAATGGCAGTCAATGAAAAAGGTGAGTGGGTAAAGGAAGGCAGTGAGTTCACCCTCTATGCAGGAACTTCACAGCCTGACGAACTCAGCGAAAAGCTGAACGGCAAGAAATGCACTACTCTGAAAATAAATGTATAATTATGGAGGAAAATGATGGAATTTTTCAAGAATATCGGCAAGATCGAGTATAAGGGCAAGGACAGCAAAGATGCACTTTCATTCAAGTACTACAATCCTGACGAAGTAATCAACGGCAAGAAGATGCGCGACCACCTTAAGTTTGCTCTCTCATGGTGGCACACAATGGGCGGCGACGGAACAGATATGTTCGGCTGCGGAACAACAGACAAGACATGGGGTCAGGCTGATCCTGCTGCAAGAGCTAAGGCTAAGGTTGATGCAGCTAAGGAGATCATGGATAAGCTTTCCATTGATTACTACTGCTTCCACGACCGTGACCTCTCTCCTGAGTACGGCAGCTTAAAGGACACAAATGCTCAGCTCGATATCGTTACAGATTATATGAAGACAGCTATGGGCGACAAGAAGTGCCTCTGGGGTACAGCAAAGTGCTTTGATCATCCAAGATTCATGCACGGTGCAGGTACTTCACCTTCTGCAGACGTTTTCGCTTTCTCAGCTGCTCAGATAAAGAAGGCTCTTGAGTCTACAGTAAAGCTTGGCGGTAACGGCTACGTATTCTGGGGCGGCCGTGAGGGCTATGAGACACTTCTCAACACAAACATGGGCCTTGAGCTCGACAACATGGCTCGTCTTATGAAGATGGCTGTTGAGTACGGTCGTTCTATCGGCTTCACAGGTGATTTCTACATCGAGCCAAAGCCAAAGGAGCCAACAAAGCACCAGTATGATTTCGATACAGCTACTGTTCTGGGCTTCCTCAGAAAGTATGGTCTCGATAAGGACTTCAAGATGAACATCGAAGCTAACCACGCTACACTCGCTCAGCACACATTCCAGCACGAGCTCCGTGTTGCAAGAGATAACGGCGTATTCGGTTCTATCGATGCTAACCAGGGAGATCCTCTCCTCGGATGGGATACAGACCAGTTCCCGACAAACATCTACGATACTACAATGTGTATGTATGAAGTTATCAAGGCAGGCGGCTTCACAAACGGCGGTCTTAACTTCGACGCTAAGGCAAGAAGAGGCAGCTTCACTCCTGAGGATATCTTCTACAGCTACATCGCTGGTATGGATGCATTCGCACTCGGCTTCAGAGCAGCTCTCAAGCTCATCGAGGACGGACGTATCGACAAGTTCGTAGACGACAGATATGCTTCATGGAACACAGGTATCGGCGCAGACATCATCGCAGGCAAGGCAGACTTCGCATCTCTTGAAAAGTATGCACTGGAAAAGGGCGAGGTTACTGCTTCACTCCAGAGCGGCAGACAGGAACAGCTCGAGTCTATCGTTAACAATGTTCTTTTCAGTCTGTAATTTAAGCGGACTGTTAAAGATATAAATCAATTTAATCCAAAATTGGAGGTAAAGAAAAATGAAAAAAGCGTTATCGTTCATTTCAGCACTTGCACTGCTCGCAACAGCTACATCTTGCGGCGGAAGTAAGTCATCAACAACAGATCAGGGTAACACCGGATCAAGCTCAAGCCAGACAGAGTCCAAGAAGGACGATGCCGGCAAGTCAGATGGCAAGAAGCAGACTATCAACCTCTGGTCCTTCACAGACGAAGTTCCGAAGATGGTTGACAAGTACAAGACACTTCACCCAGAGTTCGCAGATAAGTACGACGTTAAGGTAACAATCGTTCCTACTACAGATGGTGCTTATCAGCCTGCACTCGACAAGGCACTCACAGGCGGCGGAAACGACGCTCCTGATATGTACTGTGCAGAGGCTGCATTTGTTCTTAAGTATACACAGGGCGAGATGTCAAGCTATGCTGCTCCTTACAAGGATCTCGGAATCGACGTTGACAACGAGATCAAGGCTGCTGACATTGCTCAGTACACAATTGATATCGGTTCAAAGGACGGAAATGTAGTTGGTCTCGGTTACCAGGCTACAGGTGGTGCTTTCATCTACAGACGTTCAGTTGCTAAGGCTGCTTTCGGTTCAGATGATCCTAAGACAGTTGAGGAGAAGATCGGTGCTGGTACAAACAGCTGGGATAAGTTCTTTGAGTGCGCAGAAGAGCTCAAGGGCAAGGGCTATGGTATCGTTTCCGGTGACGGTGATATCTGGCACGCTGTTGAGAACAGCTCTGATACAGGCTGGGTTGTTGACGGTAAGCTCAATATAGATCCTAAGCGTGAGGCATTCTTTGATCTTTCCAAGAAGCTCAAGGACAACGGCTATCACAACGATACAGAGGACTGGCAGGATGGTTGGTTCGCTGATATGAAGGGCGAGGGTGAGAAGGAAGTTCTCGGATTCTTCGGTCCTGCATGGCTCGTTAACTACTCAATGTCTGATAACTGCGGTTCTTGGAAGGAAACAGGCGAGAAGGATGCAGACGGCAATCCTATAAAGGAGCTTGATACATCTATCGGTACATACGGCGACTGGGCAGTTTGCCAGCCACCTATCGGCTTCTTCTGGGGAGGTACATGGGTTCTTGCTAACAAGGATTCAAAGGTTAAGGAAGGCGTTGGAGAGCTCATCGACTGGATCACTCTCGACTGCACTAAGGACGGTCTCCAGTATATGTGGGCTAACGGAACATTCAATCCTGCTAAGCCTACTAAGGACTGTGTAGCTTCAGGTACTGTTCTTGCTATGTCTGACGGTAAGGTTGACTTCCTCGGCGGACAGGACATGTTCGAGGCATTTGCTGCTGGTAACAAGCTGGCTAACGGTAAGAACCTCACACCATACGATGAGAAGATCAACGAGAAGTGGCGTGGACAGGTTCGTCAGTACACAGCTGGCAACAAGTCTAAGGAACAGGCTATCAAGGACTTCAAGCAGGAAGTTGCTGACGAGCTCGATATTCACTAATTCATACGTAACAGAGCTGTACCGCTGAAATACGCGGTGCAGCCCTGTAAATAAAAAGGAGGCTTACGGCTTTGAAAACGAAGCTTAAAGGTATTAGCTATTCAAAATACGGATATCTTTTCAGTATTCCTTTTGTTGTTGCTTTTTTGATCTTTACGCTGTACCCGACTCTTTATACAGCGTTACTCGGCTTCACAGATTGTAGAGGTGTAAATAACACCAATTTCCACATTCTGGAGCATCCGTTAGAAAACTATAAACTTATATTACAGAATGATTCTTTCCGTGTATCTCTTAAGAACACGGTAGTGATCTGGATAATGAACTTTATCCCACAGATCACCATAGCTCTTCTTCTCACTGCGTGGTTCACATCACACACTAATGAGATCAAGGGAAAAGGTTTCTTCAAAGTCGTTTTCTATATGCCGAATATTATTACGGCTGCAACAGTAGCGATCCTGTTCCATTCACTTTTTAACTATCCTGTAGGACCTGTAAATGACCTTCTGAAGAGCTCCGGTCTCGTAGATGAACCATATTACTTCTTCACAAGTAAGTTGGCATCAAAGCTGATCGTTGTATTTATTCAGTTCTGGACATGGTATGGAAATACAATGATAGTTCTTATATCTGGCGTTCTTGGTATCAGCCCTGATATCTATGAAGCGGCAGAGATCGACGGAGCAAATGGTGTTCAGACCTTCTTCCGTATAACAATACCTAACATAAAGACTGTTTTACTTTACACACTCGTAACAAGCCTTGTCGGCGGACTTAATATGTTCGATATCCCGTTCCTCTTCCTTAAGGGCGGTCCTGACAGAGCTACACTTACGACCAGTGTATTCATTTACAATCAGGCTTTCTCGGGAAGCTACCTGTACAACAGAGCTTCTGCAGCAAGTATGCTGATGTGGATTATCATCGCTGCACTTTCGGGTGTACTGTTCTTTATAATGCGAGATAAGGAACAGATAAAGATGGATAAGGAAATCAAGAAAGCCAAGAAAGAAGCACGCAGAGCTGCGAAGGGAGGAGTAAATCAATGGCAGTGGTAAATAAAAAACCAGCTACATATGGTTTTAAGATCATTGCATACGCATTTTGTATACTTCTCACTGTATTAAGTATATTTCCGTTTATCATAATGATAGTTAACTCTACGAGAAGTACAGCCGAGATCCAGAGCCATGCGATCTCATTTATTCCGGGTGTAAATCTCAAAACAAACTGGAATGTACTTATGAAGCACGGAACCTTCGATCCGCTTCTCGGATTCAGAAACTCACTTATCGTTTCTATCGGTTCTACTGCATGCAATATCTATTTCTCGACTATGACAGCATTCGCACTTGTTGCGTATGACTGGAAACTCAGAAAACCGTTCTTTACTGTTATCATGGCAGTGCTTATGATCCCTGCACAGGTAAGCAGTATCGGTTTCTACACATTCATGTATAAGATCCACTGGACTAACAGCTTCTGGCCTCTTATACTTCCTGCAATCGCAGCACCTACAACTGTATTCTTCATGCGACAGTATATGATACCATCACTTCCGATGGAAATACTTCAGTCTGCAAGAATCGACGGTGCAGGCGAATTCAGGATATTCAACCAGATCGTTCTCCCTATGATGAAGCCCGCTATGGCTACTCAGGCTATCTTCTCCTTCGTAACCAGCTGGAACCAGCTGTTTATGCCGCAGATCCTTAACACGGATATGAAGAAGTACACAATGCCACAGATGGTATCGCTTCTCAACGGTGACGCATACAAAACCGAGTACGGTTCAGTTTATCTGGGACTGTTACTTACCGTAATACCGATCCTCATTGCATACTTCGTACTTTCAAAGTACATTATAGCAGGTGTTGCACTGGGCGGTGTCAAGGGCTAAAGTGTTCTTAATGTTATCACATTTTTCTTTCTTAAATCATAGAGGGCTGCACTTAAAAGGTGCAGCCTTCTTTGTTGTGGAAATATTCTTCTCAAACCTTGCATTTACTGCCGAAACGTGGTATAATAAAATTATTATGACAGTTCGGAGGATATAATTATGTTATCTGATATTGAAATTGCTCAGAACGCGCAGATGAAGCGTATCACCGAGATCGCAGCAGGCCTTGGCATCGACGAGGCTGACATCGAGCCATACGGTCACTACAAGGCTAAGCTTTCAGAGGCGCTCTACACCAAGCTTGCTGACAAGGAGGACGGTAAGCTCATACTTGTCACAGCTATAAATCCTACTCCCGCAGGCGAGGGTAAGACTACTATCAGCGTAGGTCTTTCAGATGCTATGCGCAGAATAGGCAAAAAGACAGTTCTTGCACTCCGTGAGCCATCTCTGGGACCTGTTTTCGGAATGAAGGGCGGCGCTGCAGGCGGCGGCTATGCGCAGGTAGTTCCTATGGAGGACATCAACCTGCACTTTACAGGCGATATGCATGCTATTACAGCTGCTAACAATCTGCTCTGCGCTATGATAGACAATCACCTTCAGCAGGGTAACACCTTACAGATAGACCAGCGAAGGATAATGTTCAAGCGCTGTATGGATATGAACGACAGAGCACTGAGAAATATCCTCATCGGTCTCGGCGGAAGAGCTAACGGAGTCCCACGTGAGGACGGCTTCAATATCACAGTTGCTTCAGAGGTCATGGCTATACTTTGTCTTGCTTCGGATATAGACGACCTGAAGGAGAGACTGGGAAATATCCTTGTGGCTTATAATCTCGGCGGTGAGCCGGTATATGCAAAGGATCTTGGCTGCACAGGCGCTATGACTGCTCTGCTCAAGGACGCTCTCAAGCCAAATCTGGTTCAGACTCTTGAAAATACCCCTGCATTTATCCACGGCGGACCTTTTGCGAATATCGCTCACGGCTGCAACTCACTGAGAGCTACAAAGCTTGCTCTTAAGCTGGGCGATTATGTTGTTACAGAGGCAGGCTTCGGCTCTGACCTTGGCGCTGAAAAGTTCCTTGACATAAAGTGCCGTATCGGCGGACTTGCACCTTCATGCGTAGTTCTTGTGGCTACTATCAAGGCTCTCAAGTACAACGGCGGAGTTCAGAAGCAGGACCTTGGCAAGGAAAATATGTGGGCTCTTGAAAAGGGTATAGAGAACCTGAGAACTCACATCGAAAATATGCACAAGTATCACGTTCCTGTAGTTGTTGCGATCAACAGATTCGCTACAGATACAGACGAAGAAGTAAAGTTTGTTGAGAACTTCTGCTCTGAAATGGGTGTTGAGGTATCAATGTGCGAGGTGTTCGCAAAGGGCGGAGAAGGCGGCACAGACCTTGCAAATAAGGTCTGCGAGGCAATTGATCTCTGCGGAGAAAATGAGTTCAAACCTCTTTATGATACTCACGCTACCATCAAGGACAAGGTGGAAAAGATCGCTAAGGAGATCTACCGCGCCGAGGGTGTTACATTTACTGCTCAGGCTGAAAAGGCTATCAAGGAGATCGAGAACATCGGCTTCTGGGATCTTCCTATCTGTGTTGCGAAGACTCAGTACTCTCTCTCTGACAATCCGAATCTTCTCGGAAAGCCCAAGAACTTCAAGATAACTGTCCGTGATGCAAAGCTCTCAGCAGGTGCAGGCTTCGTTGTCATCTACACAGGAGATATACTCACTATGCCGGGACTTCCAAAGGCTCCTGCGGCTCTGAATATCGACTGCAGCAGTGACGGTACTATCACAGGACTTTTCTGATAGGACTGACAGGATATGAAGATAATCACTCATTCTCCTCAGGAGACCATTGCCGCAGCCGAAAAGCTTGGCAGTCTCCTTAAAGCAGGAGACATGATAGCATACAAAGGCGGACTGGGTGCAGGAAAAACTACCTTTACCCGTGGTCTTGCCATAGGAATGGGGCTGGGGGACAGCGTTACCTCGCCCACATTCGCCCTTGTCAATGAGTACCGAGGTGAGCACATTACGCTCTATCACTTCGATATGTACCGCATAGATTCCGAGGAAGACCTTGAATCCACAGGCTTCTATGATTATCCGTTTGAGGATAATGTGGCTGCTGTGGAGTGGTCAGAGAATATTGCGGAGTTTCTTCCGAAGGATACTGTCTATGTGACTATAAACAGTCTCGGAGAAAACGACAGGGAAATTATTATTGAGGACGGTGGAAGATTTGCTGCTGCTTGGGATTGATACCTCAGGAAAGAACGCTTCTGCAGCGCTTTTTGATTCGGAGACAGAGCTGTTTCTGGCTCAGACCTCTGTATATACTCAGAAGACACACTCACAGGTCATAATGCCTATGGTAAAGGATATTATGGCTCAGGCAGGTAAGGAGCTTTCCGATTTAGGCGGCATTGCCGTTGCAAATGGTCCGGGCTCGTATACGGGACTGCGTATAGGAGTTGCCGCTGTTAAGGCGCTAAGCTTCGGACTTGGCATCAAATGCTGCGGAGTATCCACACTTCTGGGGCTTGCCTGCAATAATCTTGCCTACAAGGGGCATATATGCGCCATAATGAAGGCAAGGGGAGAGCTTGTCTACACCTGTACCTATAAGAGCGACGGCTTCTGCGTAGAGCAGGTCACTGAGGAGAAGATAATCTCCTGTGATGAGCTTGCTGAATTTCTGGCGTTCAATGTGAAGGAAGCTATGCTCTGCGGTGACGGAGCTGCGGATTTTTATAATAAATACAGCTCGCCTGCCTTTGTTATCGCCCCTCCTCAGGGACGCTTGCAGAGCGCTGTGGGCGTTTGCCTTGCAGGAGTTTCAAGAAAACTTTCTCAGCCTGAAGAACTGGAGGTCTCGTATCTTCAGAAGGTAAAGGCTGAAAAGGACCTGGAAAATAAAAACAAATAATATGGAGATGTTTGATATGATAGCTATAGGCTGTGACCACGCTGGAGTGGAAATGAAAAAGGCAGTTATTGAGTACCTTACAGAAAAGGGCTTTGAGCTCAAGGATCTTGGTACTAACGGAGAGCCCTGCGATTACCCTGTAATGGCAGAAAAGCTGTGCGGTGAGATAACCTCAGGCAATTGTGAAAAGGGCATACTTATCTGCGGAACAGGTATCGGTATGTCAATTGCTGCTAACAAGATAAAGGGTATCCGTGCGGCACTCTGTGCAGATTCCTTCTCTACAAAGTATACACGTCTTCATAATGACGCAAACGTAATGTGCATGGGTGCAAGAACTCTCGGTCCCGGACTTGCAAGCGAGCTTGCTGAGATATTCCTTACAACAGAGTTCGAGGGCGGACGTCATCAGAGAAGAGTTGACCTTATAACTGACCTTGAAAACAAGTAATGGAGCACTATGGAACTTCTCCTTTTGAGACAGAGAGGCTAATATGCCGAAGATTTGAAGCAGATGACTGGCGTGATATGCTGGAGAACTGGGCTTCACTTCCCGAAATACAGACTGAATACGGCGAGCCCGTTTATACCGATGAAGCTCAGGTGAAAGGACTGCTTGACAGCTATATCAGTGGCTATGAAAAGCCTGACTTCTACCGTTGGGCTGTAATAGAGAAGTCAAGCGGCAGAAATATCGGACAGATAGCTTTCTGTAAGGTCTGGGAGGAACAGAAAACCGCTGAGATAGAATACTGTATCGGCAGGAAATTCTGGGGAAAGGGCTACGCAGGAGAAGCTCTTGCGGCTCTTATCGCTCATTGCTTCAGCACTCTGGATTTTGACAGGCTTGAAGCCTACCATCGTGCTGAGAATACAAAGTCGGGACGAGTTCTGGAAAAATCCCCGATGCACAGAACGAATACGGTACAGCGCTTTATACGCGAGGGAACTGTACCCGAGGGCGAGATATGCTACTGTATCGGGAAAAATGATGATTGGCAAATTATTAATGAAAGGAGCTGCTAACTATGGGAGAATTACACATCATTGACCACCCACTGGTTCAGCACAAAATTTCACTTTTAAGAGATAAGAACACAGGAACAAAGGAGTTCCGTGAGCTTGTTTCCGAGATAGCTATGTTTATATGCTATGAGGCAACAAGAGATCTCCCTCTCAAGGAGATCGAGCTTGAAACTCCGCTTGCTGTGGCAAAGACAAAAATAATCTCAGGAAGAAAGCTTGCTTTCATACCTATACTTCGTGCAGGTCTCGGCATGGTTGATGGCGTTACAACTCTCGTTCCTGCCGCAAAGATCGGACATATCGGACTTTTCCGTGATCCTGTCACACATGAGCCTGTGAAGTACTATTCAAAGCTTCCCGATGACATCAGCGAGCGTGACGCTATAATCGTTGATCCTATGCTGGCTACAGGAAGCTCAGCAGTTGAGGCTATCACAGAGCTGAAAAAGCTTGGAGTAAAGAATATCAAGTTCATGTGCATTATCTGCTCACCTGAGGGCGTAGAGGCTGTACAGACAGCTTTTCCTGACGTTGAGATATATGCAGGTGTAATGGACGAAAAGCTCAATAAGGATAAGTATATAGTTCCCGGCGTCGGCGACGCAGGTGACCGTATCTTCGGTACAAAGTAAAAGAAAAAAGCCTGAGGAGATATCCTCAGGCTTTTTATGTTTATGCATTGCTTGATTTTTTGCGCAGCTTTTCAACTGCTTCGGGGATTTCCTGTATGCGTTTTACGATAATATCCGCCTTTGCAAGCTCCTCAGCTGAGCCGAAGCCGTAGCCGCAGCCTATTGAGGGGAGTCCATTCTGTGCGGCGGTCTCTATATCGTGGAAACGGTCGCCGATGACAATGAATCCGCCCTCATGGTTCGGAGCGATCCTGCGGAAGATCTCATATTTGGGGATGAAGTCAAAGGCTTCACAGCAGTAGAAATAGTCGAAGAAGCGGTCAAGCTTAAATACACGCTTGTGACGTTCAAGGTAATGGAAGCGGCAGTTGCTGAGGAAAATCAGCGTATAGCCGCTTTTTTTAAGATCTGTGAGGACCTCTTCAGTGCCGTCATAGAGAGCTCCTTCGCCGTTATCAACTCGTCTTGCCATGTCCTCGCCCAGCATAACACGGGCTTTTTCGCGTATCACAGGGTCAAGCTCGGGGTGGAACTGTCCCCACATATCAGTGGAATTGAATCCCAGCCAGTAGCTTATTTCCTTGTCGGTGTACTCCCTGTCAGCGATGTAGCCGTTATCCGAGAGCCACTTCATAGTGCCGCGGAATGCAGGAGCATAGGTCAGCATTGAGTTATGGATAGTGCCGTCGTAATCGAAGATAAGATTCATTATGCCTCGATCTCTCTGATGAGGTTTATCATCTCAATAGCGCCCTCAGCGCACTCACTGCCCTTGTTGCCTGCCTTTGAGCCTGCACGTTCGATAGCCTGTTCGATATTCTCGGTGGTGATAACTCCGAACATAACAGGGATACCTGACTGGAGAGATACCTGAGCAATGCCCTTTGCAGCCTCGTTGCAGACGAGATCATAATGGGAAGTGCTTCCTCTGATGATAGCGCCGAGGCAGATAACTGCGTCATATTTTCCTGAGTTAGCCATTTTTGAAGCAATGAGCGGTATCTCGAATGCACCGGGGACCCATGCGATGTCGATAGCGCCCTCGCTGACGTCGTGACGCTTGAGAGTATCAACTGCACCTCCCAGGAGCTTTGATGTGATGAACTCGTTGAAACGAGCTACCACGATACCGATCCTTGTGTCCTTTGAGATAAGCTTTCCTTCATAAGTTTTCATAATTATTCTTCCTTTCAGTTGTCATATTAATTTATTGAGTTTGTAATTGTCCTTCAGGAGCTTTATCAGCTCGTCCTGTTTTTCCACGATAGTGAATTCCTTGGGCAGGAGGCTTTTTCCGAACCAAAGCTTTAATGTCTGACCCGAGACCTTATACATTATCTTTTTCTTCTGTCTTGCCAGACCGAAATTATCGGGGAAGTAGACCCTCTGTGATGTGATGTATGCATACTTGCCGAAGAAGAGATCCAGAAGCAGAAGCACTGCCAGTAGGACAAGAGCAAGCAGGAGAAGTCCGTAGCATATCATGTGGTAGTCATCATGCATACTGCGGGCGCCGTTCCATTCGAGGAAGCCGATAACGAGCCATACAGCTCCTATGCAGCTCCACCACATTGTGTTCTTTCGGAGGTGTCTTTTCAGTTTTACTGCGGTTTTTTTGGTTTTGACACGGCTGAGAAAGACAAAATAGCCGATGATGCCTGCAACGAATATCACGCCCATTAAGCTCAGAACGCATATCGCAAATATTTTCGCCATATAATGTATGCTCCTTTATTTAGTCAGTGGGTTTTCATAGCCGTGCTTGCCGTACCAGTCAGCCAGCATTTTTACGGTTTTGATGTTTTTTATGCCGAAATTATAAGAGAGCTTCCTGTTGGTCCTGTTGTTGTAGATATAAAGGTGCTCAATGCCGAAAAGTCCTTTTTTGTACTCGTAGCTGTGATCCTGAACAGGAGAGATGCCCTTGTTCATAAAGAGCGGGTATCTCAGCCCCTCGGGAGAAATACATTCAAAGCCGCAGATAGGTATTGTCAGTATTACCAGAACGAGGAAAAGCATAGTTGTTATTGACGGGTGTATCTGTAGGACCAGAGCCAGCACGACAGTTACTGCGATGTTGATCCAGTTTCCAACGAAGACCTTTTCCTTTGCCTTTGACCATGAAATGAATTCGGTAATATCAAGTACTGCCATTATAATGCAGAGTATCACAAGAAGCGCCATTATTATGATGTCTATTATGCTTGCATCCATATCATTCACCTCAGTAATTCAGTATGTGTCCCATCTTGTCACGTTTTGTTTTAAGGTAGAACAGGTCATATGCGGTAGCGTCCACCTGTATTGGCACACGCTCCTTGATCTCAAGACCGAAGCCGCTGAGACCGTAGACCTTGTCGGGATTGTTGGTGAGAAGTCTCAGAGTCTTACAGCCTAAATCGCGGAGTATCTGTGCGCCGATGTAGTATTCGCGCATATCTCCCGGGAATCCCAGAGCAAGATTAGCTTCAAGGGTATCCATGCCCTTGTCCTGGAGCTCATAGGCGCGGAGCTTGTTGATAAGTCCGATACCTCGTCCCTCCTGACGCATATAGAGGAGTATTCCGCGTCCTTCTTTTTCTATCTGTGACATAGCCGCTGCAAACTGCTGGCCGCAGTCGCATTTCAGAGAGCCGAAGGCGTCACCTGTGAGACACTCGGAATGCACACGGCAGAGTATATCCTGACCGTCGCCTATGTCTCCCTTGACGAGGGCAACATGGTGCTCGCCGTTGAGCTTGTTGACGTAGCCCAGAGCGCGGAATTCACCGTACTTGGTGGGGAGCTTTGTATTGGCAACGCACTCCACAAGATCATCATGGATCTTTCTGTAATCTTTGAGAGCCTGTATGGTTATGAACTTCATGCCCCATTCCTCAGCCTTTTTCTGAAGCTCGGGAGTTCTCATCATAGTTCCGTCGTCACGCATTATCTCGCAGCAGAGACCGCACTCCTCAAGACCTGCGATACGCATAAGGTCAACAGTAGCCTCTGTGTGTCCCTCACGTTCGAGAACACCGTTTTTTCTGGCTGTAAGAGGAAACATATGCCCGGGACGGCGGAAGTCCTCGGGTTTAGCGTCCTTGTCAACGCACATACGGGCAGTAAAGCCTCTCTCCTCAGCGGAGATGCCTGTGGTAGTCTTTACATGGTCTATTGATACCGTAAAAGCCGTGCTGTGGTTATCGGTGTTGTAGTCCACCATCTGCGGCAGGTGCAGCCTGTCACAGAGAGCACTACTCATGGGCATACAGATGAGTCCCTTTGCATGGGCAGCCATAAAATTGACGTTTTCTGTAGTTGCAAACTGAGCGGCACATATCATGTCGCCTTCGTTTTCTCTGTCCTCGTCATCTGTGACGAGGATAATTTCGCCGTTTCGGAGAGCCTCGCAGGCTTCTTCAACAGTGTTATACTGGAACATTAAGATTACTCCTTATCGATTTTAATTTTGCCTGTTTTTACTGCAAAGTCTATATTGCAGTTCTCGACCTCTATGCTCAGGCTATGTGAATTTTTCTTCTTTTCCTCGGACTTCACCTCATAGTTCTTGATACCCGTGAGCTGTATATTGCCTGTATCAGCCTTAACGCTTATATCAGCACCGTCGGAGCCGTTCAGGGGCAGGCAGAAAACAATGTTGCCTGTCTCGGCAGATATATCTGTCTTAGCCTTGTAGGTATTGCCGTTCATCTGAATATTGCCCACATTGCACTTTATCACAGATGGACCTGTTATCTCCGTATCGGAGAAGGTGATATTTCCTGCGCTGACATCAGCTGTGAAGCTTCCCGACAATTCGGTGAAGGATATATTTCCGACTCCGCATTTGGTTCTGTAATCGGTGACATATTCGGGAACTGTGATGTAGGTGTCGTACTCAACACGGCAGTCGGGGATATTCTTTTTGAGCCATGATTCCAGGTCTTCACCGCTTTCAGCCTCCACCAGCTTTATCATAAGGACGTTTTCCTTTACCTCCGAGACAGATTCGATATGCTCATCGACCTGTTTGAGAGTGTCCTCAGAATCGGCAAATACCTTGTACCTGAGTGCCAGACCTGACTTTTCATCGCCTGAGTGCTCAACAACGATGTTTCCGCCCGGAACTTCAACTGACATTGCATTTATCGGCTTTGGAGTTTCATATAAGTAGTTCTTCAGAAATTCCTTGTTCTGTGAGAATTCCTTTTTGACGTCATCGAGGTCGATGGTGACATCGCCCACCTTTATCTCACTGTTTTTTTTGCTGTCGGCGCAGCCTGTGAGCAGAGCAGCGGCAATAAGTGACGAAGCAAGAAGTGCTTTTGCAGTTTTCATAGCTTTTCTCCTTTAAAATCCGTTTTTCGCAAGAAAGTCCATGGTAATGCCGCTTACTTTTTCAGCTTCCGCAGGCTTCATGAGCTTCTCAACGTATTTGCCTATTATATCATTTTCGAGATTTACCGTGTCTCCTGATTTTTTCGTGCCGAGAATAGTCTGAGAGGCTGTGTGGGGGATAATTGACACGCTGAATGATGTATCCGTCACCTTTGCAACCGTAAGGCTTATGCCGTCAATGGCTACAGAGCCCTTTTCCACGATATAATGAAGGATCTGGGGAGAGGTGGTGATAGTGTACCACACGGCTATGCCATCGTTTCTGATGTCAGTGACAGTGCCTGTGCCGTCTATATGTCCCGAGACGATATGACCGCCGAAGCGTCCGCCTGCCGCCATAGCGCGTTCAAGATTTACAGGACTTCCCGATGTGAGACTTCCGAGAGAAGAACGGCTGAGAGTCTCGTTCATAACGTCTGCACGGAACAGACCGCTGCCGAAGTGAGTAACTGTGAGACAGACACCGTTTACGGCAATACTATCGCCGAGGTGAACGTCTTCAAGAACCTTCTTTGCCTGTATCTCAATGAATGAGGAGCTGCCTGACCGCTGTATGCGGCTGACGATGCCAACCTCTTCAATTATTCCCGTGAACATTCTTCACCCTGCTTTCTATGAGTATATCTTCGCCGAAATGTGTTATATTTACAGTTTCGAGCATAAATGCATCCGAAGGAGCTGCAACGCCCTGCCCCGAAAGGGGAGACTTGCCGCTGCCGCCGAAGAGCTTGGGAGCAATATATGCCTGTACCTTGCTGACTATGCCGTCTCTGAGGGCTGACCAGTTCAGCTCACCGCCGCCTTCAAGGAGGATGCTGTCGAGTCTTTCCCTGCCCAGAAGCTTCATAAGGAAGGGAAGGTCAACGTGACCGTCACGGGAGGGAGTCTTGATTATACGGCAGCCTGCTTTTTCGTAAAGAGCAGCAAGCTCGTTGTCCTCGGAGGTGGTAGCGATTATGGTGGGTACCTCTCTTGCGGTTTTCATTATATTGCAGTCAAGGGGGGTTCTCAGTGAGCTGTCGCAGATAATGCGGAGAGGATCACGTCCGTTTTCCAGTCGGCAGGTGAGCAGGGGATCATCGGCAATGACAGTTCCCACACCAACCATGACAGCACTGTGGCGGAGACGTTCCTGATGAACGTGAGAACGGGCAGCTTCACCTGTTATCCATCTGGATTCGCCGTTATAGCAGGCTATCTTTCCGTCAAGGGTCATGGCATATTTCATGGTCACGAAGGGAGTGCCCGTAGTGATATAGTGGAAGAATATCTCGTTGAGAGCGTCACATTCTTCCTTCAGTATGCCCTCAGTGACCTCGATACCGTGGTCGCGGAGTATTTGTACGCCCTTTCCTGCAACAAGTGGATTTGGGTCAGAAGAGCCTATGAATACACGCTTTATGCCATGAGCGATTATAGCCTCAGTGCAGGGAGGCTGCTTGCCGTGGTGACAGCAGGGTTCAAGGGTGACATACATATCAGCTCCGCGGCATTCAATGCCGTTTTCCTCACAGCAGGCAAATGCTGAGCGCTCTGCGTGGAGGTCGCCGTATTTCCTGTGGTAGCCCTCAGCGATTATCTCGCCCTTCCTGACGATAACAGCTCCTACCATTGGATTTGGTGATGTGAAGCCCATACCAAGTTTGGCGAGGCGAATGGCTTCCTGCATAAAATCTTCGTTAGTCATAGTAACTCCTTGTAGTTAAATAATTGGCGGGTATAGAGCAGAAAATAGAAAAGCCCCGAAATTCGGGGCGTGAAATTGCATACTGCACTTGAAGTGCGGTTTATCTTCTTTCATCCGGACTTTACCGTCGGCTTCGGAATCTCACCGAATCAACCCATAAGGCTCGCAGGCTATACTGCCGGTCAGGACTTTCACCTAACCCCGAAGATATAATGTGGATATTTAGTCATCTTCGGCAGAATATGCTGCGCGCGGAGGCACTCCGCCTGCCGGTCAGGACTTTCACCTAACCCCGAAGATACAGAACTAAGAACTAAGATCTCAGATCTAAGTTCTAACCTCTAAATAATTATATCACTGCGTTATACATTTGTCAATATGCTTTGGTTGAATTATTCATAAAATCATGGTAAAATGAAAATTGATAAAGTAATATACAATGCAGGCAAAGGAGATATTTTAGGAAAAGAGGTGAAGAAGCTTGAAAAAGAATAAAGCATTTAAATTCAGGATTTATCCGAATAAAGAACAGCAGATACTGTTCGCTAAGACATTTGGCTGTGTTCGTTTTATCTATAATAAGATGCTTGCTGACAAAATAGAGTACTACAATCAAACTAAGCAAAAGCTGCAAAATACTCCTGCTCAATATAAGGAAGAATTTCCGTGGTTAAAGGACGTTGACAGTCATGCTCTTGGAAATGCTCAGATTAATCTAAAAAAAGCATATGAAAACTTCTTCAGAAATCCTAAAATAGGATTCCCAAAATACAAGTTAAAGAAATCCAATAGGCTCTCATATACTACAAACTTAGTAAACAATAATATTCGCATAGAGAATGGAAAAATAAGGCTTCCTAAGCTCGGTTTTGTGGGCATGAAACAGCACAGAGAAATCCCTGACAGATATAAACTTAAATCTGTTACTGTAAGTCAGACACCAAGCGGAAAGTATTATGCAAGTATACTGTTCGAGTACGAAAACCAAGTGCAAGAATGTAAATTGCAGAACTTTATCGGTCTCGACTTCTCTATGCATGAGCTTTATAAAGACAGCAACGGGTGTGAACCTGCATATCCAAGATATTACAGAATTGCAGAAAAAAGGCTAAAAAAAGCGCAGCGCAAACTGTCACTTATGCAGAAAGGCTCAAACAACAGAAACAAACAGCGCAAGATTGTAGCTAAGCTTCATGAAAAAGTCTCTAATCAAAGAAAAGATTTCCTGCACAAGAATTCAAGGAAGATAGTCGAAAAATATGACTGTGTTTGTATTGAAAGTCTTGATATGAAAGCAATGTCACAAAGTCTGAACTTTGGAAAATCCGTTGCTGACAATGGCTGGGGACTTTTCACATCTTATCTTGCTTATAAGCTCGAAGAACAAGGTAAAAAGCTTATAAAGGTTGATAAATTTTTTGCAAGCACACAAACCTGCTCTTGCTGTGGTTATAATAACAAAGGAACTAAAGATCTCAATGTCAGGCAATGGGATTGTCCGCAGTGCGGAGCTCATCATGATCGTGATATAAACGCCGCAATAAACATCAGAGAAGAAGGAAAGCGCATAGCTTTAGGTAATTAATATTTCTTATAAAAAAGAACCGTAGGGCATACGGGGATAGCTCGCTTATGCTTAATACATTAGTGTTATCGAACGAGAACTCAAACACAAATACGAGGAAAGCCCGAAAAAAGTAGTGTCTTCCCCGTATGTGCGGAGATGCCACTATCGCGTGAGACATAATATATTTCGCCTCTTTGTCTTCCCCGTATGTGCGGAGATGCCACTTGTAAAGCTCATATTCCGCTTCAGTCGCAAGAGTCTTCCCCGTATGTGTGGAGAGGACTTCCAAGCTATTGACTAAAAGCATTTTTTGGGGTATAATAGTTATATTACATCATAAGGAGTGTTTTTAATGAGCGAATGTACACACGATTGCTCAAGCTGCGGAAGCGATTGCGGCAGCAGAACAGAGCCCCAGAGCCTTCTGGAGCAGCCAAATAAAATGAGCAATATCGGCAAGGTCATCGGCGTTGTCAGCGGTAAGGGCGGAGTAGGCAAGACTCTCGTTTCGTCTCTGCTTGCAGTTTCAATGCAGCGTCTCGGCAAGAATGTCGGTATTATGGACGCAGATATCACAGGTCCTTCTATCCCGAAGGCTTTCGGAATCCACCAGAAGGCTGACGCCTGTGAGTTCGGCATTATCCCTGCCAAGAGCAAAATGGGACTGGACATCATGTCTATAAACCTTCTCCTTGAGAACGAGTCTGACCCTGTTGTATGGAGAGGTCCTGTTATCGCAGGAGTTGTAAAGCAGTTCTGGACAGACGTTATCTGGAAGGACATTGACTGTCTCGTAGTTGATATGCCTCCGGGAACAGGCGATGTACCGCTGACTGTATTCCAGTCACTTCCTGTTAACGGTATCGTTATCGTTACTTCACCTCAGGAGCTTGTCTCCATGATAGTTGAGAAGGCTGTAAAAATGGCTAAGCTGATGAATATACCAATACTGGGAATCATCGAGAATATGAGCTATTTTGAATGTCCCGACTGCGGCAAGCGCCACAGCATCTACGGCGACAGCCATATCGAGGAGATAGCTGCACAGTACGATATACCTGTTCTGGCTAAGCTCCCTATCGACCCACAGCTTGCAAAGCACTGTGACCAGGGAACAATAGAGCTCTTCGAGGGCGAGTGGCTCACAGAAGCTGCCGAGAAGATCATTTCAGAATAATAATAAGGGACGCCTCCTTCGGCGTCCCGTTTTAGTTTGGGCGTACAGTGTGCGCCCATTTGCTTTTGTATCGGAGTTTGACCAGTGTCAGATTTTGGGACGTCGAGGACGCCGTCCCATACACCAGTTTTTACAATTAAAACTGTTAATCAAGTAATATGTTATATATTGACAAAACAATTACGGTAATGTATAATAAAATATAAGAAAGATATATATTTTTTTTCAAAAGAGGTGAATATTATGCGTACACTAAAATGCACAAATTGTAATGCAAGTTTATCAATTCAAGATGATAATAGAGATTTTGCGTTTTGCGAATACTGTGGCACTAAGATAATGCTTGACGATTATCGTAGCACTCAAAGAATAGTTGATGAAGCTAAAATAAAGCAAGCTGAAACTGAAAAAGAGATAAAAATGAAACAATTAGAATTAATTGAAAAAAGGCAAGAGGATAAGAAAAAGAAAATTAAAGTCAAGATGATTATATCATTTAGTGTAATTGGAATTGCTTTAATTGCCTTTGTCAATAAAAAACTGAGCCACCTCGCTAATAAAAAAGTGAGCCAGTTTT